>JAVEXH010000149.1:0-7041 GCA_034004175.1 Spirochaetia bacterium | reverse complement strand
ATGGCCATCTGGGCTTGCTTTTTGGTGCCGACGAAAAGCACAGGCTTGCCGGAAGCTACTGTCTTGCGGACTGCTTCATAGGCTTCCTTGATGGACTGGATCGTCTTCTGCAGATCGATGATGTGAATGCCATTGCGTTCTGCGAAGATGAATTTCTTCATCCTCGGATCCCAACGCTTGACCTGGTGCCCGAAATGTACGCCGGACTCCAGGAGGCTCTTCATGGTAACTACGGCCATGGGTTCCTCCGAATTGACCCTTTCAGCATGAAAGGATCCCCTTCACTTGTTCTCGTCACAGCCAAACACACTATGTGCCGGTGCAACGGAAAATACGGTCGCCTGCAACGTCTGCAAAGACTGTTGCCATCAGCGATCCGCGGTGCCAACCCGTCCGAACGGGACAGGGAAAGCACTCCGTTTCAGAATGACATAAAACTCCCTTATAGGCAAGCCCACCACTCCAGTGAAAGACCCGTGAATCCGTTCGATGAACAAAGATGCGGTATCCTGAATCCTGTATGCGCCGGCCGCGCCCTTCCATTCACCCGTAGCAATGTAGTAATCCACTTCCATATCCGACATTTCGGCAAAACTGACTCTGGTTTCGGAAAGTATGGAATGAGCTCTGTCCCCATGTTGCCGGTCAAGCAAACATAGACCGGTTGAAACTGAATGTGTGCGGCCAGAAAGAGCACGGATCATCCCACGAGCAGTTTCTGCATTTTCAGCCTTGCCAAAGGTCTGTTCTTCCAAGCCAACCAAGGTATCCGCACCCAGGATCCATCTGCAGTCAGACTTGGTCAGCCGCGCAGATAGGCGTGCCTTTGCCTCAGCCAAGGCTACCACCCGATCGGGGATGGCTGAATCATCAAAAATGCTTTCATCAAGGTCCACCGGCTCGACAATCGGGTCAAAACCCAATTTTTTGACAATTTCCAGACGTCTGGGAGACGCACTTGCAAGTAAAAGCCTTTCACTGAACATGAGCCTATATTATCCGGAATAAGTAAACGGGGACAGAGCTGTGCTTGCAGACTCAGAGAACCATCCGTAGACAGGCACTTGCCTTGACACTGCCTCCAGACATCAATACTATGGCCATGTTCGAGCGATTAGCTCATTTGGATAGAGCGTCAGCCTCCGGAGCTGAAGGTGGCCGGTTCGAGCCCGGCATCGCTCATTTACTGCATTCCTGGAATATGGGCACATCCCGCCCTTAGCCGCCCTGGCTGCCTGGCTGGGGCGGTTCTGTTTTACCCATACACAGGTTATGCTATGGCCTTCGGACCAGGAGGTTTTCAGATGAGATTGTCAATGTACATGCGGAATGGCAAGATGGGTATCGCTGCCTGGTTTGGCAAGGAACTGCATGGCCTCGAAGAAGGTGACAGGGCCTATCCGGGGAATCTGGATACGGTGTTGGCTCAAGGAGCCTCTTTGATGGGCTTGGGAGCAACACTTGCTTCCGCTCCGCATATAGATACATCCTCGGTCACCTTGTTGCCGCCTCTCGGAAGACCATCAAAAATTCTGTGCATAGGACTGAACTACCGTGACCATGCGGCCGAGACCGGCTTCAAACTGCCTGACTGGCCTGCGGTTTTTGCCCGGTTTCCATCCTGCCTGGTGGGTCATGGATCTCCTCTTCTCAGGCCGGAAGTTTCGGACCAACTGGACTTCGAGGGTGAAATGGCTGTCGTGATAGGCAAGAAAACCAAAGCCGTCTCAGCCGGACAGGCCTTGGCCTCTGTTGCGGCATATTCGATCTTCAATGACGCTTCGATACGGGATTACCAGATGCGTTCTTCCCAATGGACCCTAGGCAAGAATTTCGATGCTACAGGAGCGTTCGGGCCATGGCTCGTTACCCCTGATGAATTGCCTCCTGGTGGAGCAGGTTTGAGGATTGCTACCCGCATCAACGGTAGCATCGTCCAGGATGCAAGCACTTCGGATATGGTATTCAGTGTGGCCCAGCTTATAGAAATTCTGAGTTCGACCATGACTCTTGAACCTGGCGACCTGATTGTCACCGGTACACCATCCGGTGTCGGCTATACGCGTAACCCACCCCTGTTCCTCAAGCCCGGGGATAGGTGCGAGGTGGAAATAGAGAAAATCGGTGTCCTGGGCAATCCAGTCGTGAGCCAATGAGCCCTGATGGCTTGCAAGTCTAGGCGAGGGCGTCCCAGACCATCTTCACTGCGCTGATCACTACAACCACAGCCAGTATCCAGCGGACCCAGCGGTTGCCCTTCACAACAGTAAACCTAGCCCCCAGTGAGGCGCCAATCATGCTTCCAGCTGCCAGTACCAGTCCTATAGGAATATGTACCAGTCCGTTCATGAAAAAAATCACCAGGCTTACCAGGGTATACGTACCAATCACTACCGTCTTCACGGCATTGCCGGAGACTAGATCCATGCCGACTGCAGTAGCCAGAGCCCAGGTAAAAAAGAAGCCGACTCCAGCTTGAATGAAGCCACCATAGACTCCTATCAGGAAGAACAGAAACCAGACCAGAGGTTTTGGCAATCGGGTCTGCTTTTTTACCTCCCACATACCCGGCTTAACCACCAGGAGTATGGCCATCACCGATATAAGGGCCGCGATGACCAGATTAAGTATCTTTTTGTCAACATTGATGGCAATGAAGGTGCCTGCAGTTGCTCCGATGGTAGCTGCTGCAGCCAGGGGCAGGGCCAGCTTGAATGATAGGACTTTGCTCCGGTAAAAGCTGGTAGAACCAGAGATGGACTGGAAGAGTATGCTTATCCGGTTGGTTCCATTGGCCATGGATAGATCCATGCCCAGGAAGGTAAGAGCAGGCAGGGCAAGAAAGCTCCCTCCGCCGGCAACTGTATTCAAAAACCCCTGCAAGATGCCCACTACAGCTATACCCAGCCAGTGATACCAAAGCAAAACCATCTGTTCACTCCTTGTTTTCAGTGCAACAACTGTGCCACAGGGCATTCAGTAGCACAAGACCCCTGCTGTCAAACAGCGGAACCATCAAGGAGTTTTGAACATTGGCCGGTTTTGTGGTATCAGGCGTAGGTATCCAGTATTTTCCCGGTGTCGGTTCCTACAGGAGGCCTTTCAGGGGGATTTTCAGGAACTGGTTCGTCCCGGGGACTTCGTTCAACGTCTTTGGGGCGCACTGGTTCGGGTGCTACTGGCTCCGTTTCATGTATACTGGTCATGGAACCTCCTGCCACAGTTATACTGAACATACAATAAGTATAATGAAAAATTCGCTGGAAAGCCACTTCCCGTAGTCTCGGACCTGAGGAAAGTCATCCACCGGAAATATGATGGTTGATGGAAATTCGAATGCAGTGACAATGGATTGAACCCGTACCATAGTCAAAAATACAGGGGCTGAAACTGGAAGCTTCAACCCCTGGATTCAACGTGTTCCGGACTCAATCAGTGCCGGGCAACCAGCAATCAGCTATTTCCCGTTTGATGAGGCTGCGTATTTTCGTAACTTGGAAAGCAGTTCAAGGGCTTTGTTCCTGACTGGAGTTATGTAATTGCCATCAGCAATGCGCATGATGGCCCGGATGGCTGAAGGATCACGCAAACCGCCCTGTGATTCAGCTATGGCCTCAAAGGCTACAAGACTCTCGAATGCCAGTGCATTGTCAGGGAAAAGTATGTCAAAACGGTTCACGACGAAGGCTATGGACTGGCTTACATCATCAGCGTCATTCATGCCGATTTTCCCGAGTGACTTTATTGCCGCCGCAATGACCATGGGCTCGTTGTCAGCCAGGGTAACCTTCAAGAGGGCATCTTTCGCTTCTACTGTCTTGAATTCTCCGAGCAACAGGGCTGCCTCCCTGCGCACATCAGGAAAATTGTTTAGAATCCGGCCAACCCCGCCGGCTCTTACGACTGTCGAGCTGGTTTCTGTTGCCAGGAACTCAAGGGCTTTCTGCACATCCGGATTTGTCCGGCCTTCTTCGACAGCCTGCCGGATGTACTGCAGAGCCACGAGTTTCATGTCCTTGCTTTCGGCATATGCCTGTTCACGGATGATCATGGTCTCAAGGGATTCCTGCAGGTAGGATTCCTCGACGGTTCTCTCGCCGCCGGGAGCCTGCGACCAGGCGGAGACAGTCCCAAATAGTATCAAGACGGCTAAAGCGGCTAGGGTGCGGTTCATCATTACCTCCAGTTGGCTATCTTCCATGTATCGCCGATTTTTTCGAGATTGTAAAGTACCAAGCGTTCACCCTTCGGATTGATGATGATGGCCTTGATACGTGTTTCACCGATGAATTCTATATCGTCCACTCTGTCATTCTGCCTGGAAGGGTAGACTACATGAATGAAATAGTCCCGCAATGTTGTAAGAGTAATATTCTGGCGCCTCAGAACCGGCGATTCGGACAAGCGGGCCAATGTTTCGGGGTCCGACCAGTACTCAAGATAATCATCAGTCAAATTCGTTGTCCAAAGATCATAGTTACGTGTCTGGATGACCGTATTGAGGTTCTGGATCAAGCGTTTGACGTCAGTAAAGGTCATTTCCTTGACTTCTGCACTGACAGTGGCAGGATCAAAAACCACAACTGGAGGTTCGGGATCAGGTTCAGGAACTGGTTCTGTCGCTGGTTCCGGAACCGGGACAGGTTCGGGAACGGGGCCGACAGCTTGCTCTGTTGCTACATCGCTGTGAGGGGGCTCTTCTGCTGCAATAACCGCTTCGGTCTGTGGTCCTGGGTCCTGAATGACAGGCTCCGCTGGCTCGGACGGTACGGCAACACAGCTTGCCAGCACAAATATGGTGGCCAGAAGGAAAAATAGAGATTTACCTGATGATACTTGAGTTGTACCCATAAGCAGATAGTATACCTATCCTCCCAGATTTGTCAAAAATCGCAGTCACTGATTCCTGGGGAACAGCATTGTGGTCGACATTCCCGGCAATACCATCTTGACGCCGTTTTTTATTGATGATCCATCTCTTTTGAAGTATGATAGGCTTTATTATATGAAGACGGCGGAACCAGCACGTATGGATATAGCACAGTTGCACCGCATCGAATACGAAGCTCCGCCGGACGTGATTGTCTCGGCACCTGGCGTTTTGCGTCTAATCGGAGAGCATACAGCCGATGCAGACGGTTGTTTCCTGGCCCTTCCGTTCAACCATAGACTCTATATGGCTCTTTCGCCACGGCGTGATTCTTCTATCAGGTTTTATGCGGCTGATCTGAATGAAAGAAAACGCACCAATATCTCGAACCTCAAGTACAAACGGGAAGATCGCTGGTCCAACTACGTCAAAGGTGCTCTGGCAATCCGGGCTGCTGAAGGTTCACTCTCCAGGGGATATAACATCACAATCTGGGGCGATATACCCATGGATCTCGGCCTTGGCTCGGCGACAGCCCTCACCTGTGTGGCGGTCCGTGCCATCGCAATCGCACTTGGCATCGATCATGACGACGAAACCCTTGAAAAAGATGTGGTTGTTGTTGACAAGCTCTACTTCGAACGGAAATCGAGGGTGTCGGACTACCTGGCTACCATCAGATCAAGTGAATCTGCCCTTGTCCACGTGGATGCCGGTACATCCACTGCGGAATCAATCCCCTTGCCTTTCGGTTCTGCCCGGGTGCTGCTTACCGACTCAAGGGTTCCCCGGCCACCGATAGACACAGAACTTGCCACTCGCACCGCGGATTGCGCCAAAGGACTTTCCATCCTCGGTGGTGCGGCCAAAGGGCTCAGGGCTTATGACGTCAACGATCTCGAAGAATATATGGGTATAATGCCTGAACATGTACGGCGACACTGTTCTTTTTTCCTTGACGAGATACTCAGGGTCAGGGAAGCAAAGGAAGCCGCTTTGCACGGTGACCTCCAGGCATTCTCCAGAGCCTTGAACCGATCGCAGACGGGGCTACGGAATCATTATGAAATTTCATGTCCCGAGGTGGACTGGCTAGTCAAACGCTCACTGGAAATAGATGGTGTTCATGCAAGCCGCCTTACCGGTAAAGGTTTCGGTGGTTGTATTGTAACTATACTTGACAATGATTCCATACATGAATACCGGCAACGACTTGATGAATACGAAAGGATTTTCGGTTTCAAGCCAGTGGTCTGGGATATTGAACCCGGTTCCGGCATGATGGTTCACTAAGGCCTGGAGATGCAATGAGAATTTTACTTACCAATGATGATGGCTACATGGCTACAGGTCTGATCGCCTTGGAGACTGCCCTTTCCCGGGAGCACGAAGTCTGGATTCTGGCTCCTGATGGCGAACGTTCCGGCATGAGCCACGCTTTGTCTTTGCGGCATCCGCTGAAAATCCGCAAGATTTCAGAACGCCGGTATGCCTGTTCGGGCACGCCTGTAGATTGTGTGATCCTTGCAGCGCATGGTGTATTACCCTTCAAACCCGATATAGTTGTATCAGGAATCAATCGCGGTCCCAATCTTGGAACTGATCTTGTATATTCCGGTACAGCCGCAGCAGCACGACAGGCCTCCATGATCGGATTGCCGGGAATTGCGGCTTCACTGGCTTCATTTGTCGAACCATACCGGTACACAGCCTTGGCCTCTCTGATAGCAAACAATCTCCACGAGTTCATTGCCGCATGGGACCCGGAGGTCTTCATAAATCTGAATGCCCCCGATGCACGGGATGATATGGTCTATGATGTCGAGGAAACGGTGCCAAGCAGGAGACGTTACCGGGATACACTGAAGTTTTTTGATGGTCCGGATAAATACACCTACTGTTTTTTCGGAGAAGGAACAGTGGAAACAGACCCGGAATCCGGCACAGATGAGGATGCAGTACGCCGGGGTTTTGCATCGATGACCAGAATTGCTGTCTATCCGCATGCAGCAGGCGAGGTTGCCGGTTTGCCTCGATCCATCGAATCAGAGGTACTGCGGTGAAAAAAACCAAGTCTGCATCGTCCATCATTGCAAGAGCTATGGCCGAGTACAAGGCAAAAGACTATGAAGCGGCCCTTGTAACCCTGTCTGAAGCACCGGTAGACGAGA
>JAVEXH010000148.1:0-7086 GCA_034004175.1 Spirochaetia bacterium | reverse complement strand
TGATCATGTTGGCCAGTTCCTCGTCCAGGTTCACACCCGATATCGACGCCCGGGTGTCGGACAGGTTCTTGGCTATACGCGACTGGGTCTCTGCCATCAGGCCGGCCCGCTCGCCCTTGAGGGCTACGCGTGCAACAGCATCGGCAAAGTAATCGTCGAAGGTGGACACCGCGCCGACCATCACGGGGGCGGTGCGCAGCCTGGCTATGGCCAGGGCAGCCGAACCATCGCCGGCTTCTGCCTGCCTGCCGTTGATGCCAAAGCCCGCGGCTATGCTGGTAAGGTCGGTGCTCACTGCCCTGGAAACTTCTATCCAGCCGGAAGGGTGGGCCAGGGGAGCTACGGCAAAATCCAGGCCTGCACCGCGCAGGTTCAGGACAGCGTCTGCCCCCGCCCATGAATAGGCCCCGGCTTCTCCGCTCTCCTGCAGTATGCCGGCATAGCCGGCCAGGAACTCACCGGAGTCCTCGACATGGCGTATCACGAAATCGGGGTTGGCCGTGTTCGCGCTGGTGGTTGCCCGCAGTTGCATGCGGCCGTCGGCGCTCAGGCGGGCGGTAACCTCTGCCCCCGAGTGGTTTATGCGCTGTACGATGTCGCCGACGGTATCGGTCGGCCGGTATTCCACCCGGATCAGACCTTCGGGACCGGAGAACTGCATCGTGCCTGCCAGGCCGACCTGTTCCTTGGGATCAAGGACATTGCCGCCGGTTATGCGGTGCACAAAGGAACTGTCATACACGCCATCGCCGTCACGGTCAAAATTGCCGGCCACGTTGTTGATGCTCGGCAGTTCAGTGAAGAAATCCGTGCCGGTGTTGCCGTTGAGGCCGTACGCCGAGCGGTGTACCTCGTTCACCATGTCGGTGAAGGTAAGGGTCATGGTATCCAGGGATGCTATCTCCTGGCGTATGTCCACGTCACGCAGTTCGAACAGCGAGCCGACAACCCCACTTTTTATCCGGGCTTCATCGCCGGTATCTTTCCATAGCAGCTTGGAATAGCCGTCGTTGTCCGTGCCCTTTGACAGTTCGAAGCTCCGGGCTATCTTGCCCTGGACCAGAATATTGCCGTCGATATGGACCATGAACTCGTCGGGATCACGCCTGTCCACCGTCACGGGAACCAGGTTTCCCAGTTTCTCCACCAGAAGGTCCCTGCGGTCGTACAGGTCGTTGGGGCTGTCGCCCATGGTCTCTACCTTGAGTATCTCGGCGTTCAGCTTGGCTATCTGGCCGGACAGGGAGTTTACCTGGTACACGGTTATGGCAATGTCTTCCTCGGCCATGTCGCGGGTGGTGGAGAGGCGGTTGTACTGATTGTGTAGTGCGTCTATCAGGCTGTTGCCACGCTGGATCAGGGCCTCCCGGGGTGCAAGTTCCGAGGGGTGCAAGGACAGTTCCTGCCAGCTGTCCCAGAACTTGTCCATCTGGGTCCGGACAGAGACCTCTGAAGGTTCATTGTAGACCTGTTCAAGGATGGCCACGTACTTGTCCCTGGTGTCCCAGTAGCCCAGACCGCCCTGCTGGGAGACTATGCGGCCTTCCAGCAACTCATCCCTGACCCGCTCCACCCGCATGACCAGCGGCCCTTGGCCTATCTGGCCGGCGGTTTCCTCACGGTTCAGCTGTGGTGCATACAGGGGCTCCATGGTGCCCATCTGTACACGCTGGCGCGAGTAGCCTTCGTTCGATGCATTGGTCATGTTGTGACCGATGGTCGTAAGACCGGTATTGTGGACGTTGAGGCCGCGTTTTCCTATCTCAACTCCGGTAAAGGTCGATTGCATATTCCACTCCCCGCGGCCAGTTGTGCTGCCGCGAGCGAACGTTCCGACTGCCTGCCAGCCGCTTGCCGCGGTCGGGCTGGTTGATCAGAACGCCGCATCCAGAATCATGGCGCCTGCAGGGTTCTTGCGGGTCCTGCCTGTACGCCCGTATATCTTGCCCTTGCGCTCGGGGTAGAGCGCCTCGATGGCTTCGTTGAGGGTAGATGCCGAGGAGCCCACAAAGTCGGACAAGGCCTCGTTCTCTATGCGCGCCCTCATGGCCGCCAGTCGCAGGGTCCGGTAGGCATCGGTCAGCATGGAACGGTATTCCATGGGAATTGCCAGAGAGACCCTGAACACACTGGAATCGGCAGGCAGGCCAAGCCTTGTCAGAAGCTTGCCCCAGGATTCCTCGCGCCCGAATTCCGCGGCAGACACCATGGTAGCGTATGCGCCTGCCAGCTTGATGCTTACTTCCAGTCTGGGCCAGTCCCTGGCCCGTACGGAAGCGGATACAGCCCGCTGAGCCTCTACGAATTTATCCAGGGCTTCGGTCTGCTCTGCGGCTTTTGCCAGAAAATCAGCCAATCCGTTGGTTTCCATATCCGTCCTCGCTTCATTATCGGTATGGAATGAAAAGAGTTTATGCCGATAATGAAGGACGCAGCGGAAATGACTGCAATCGTGCTTTACCACGATATGCCGCGCGGGATACACTGGGGTCATAATGTTCAAGTTTGTCCACGACCTGTATTGGCTGTTCAAGGGTGTCCGCGTCTTTGCCCTGGTAGGTGAGAGCGGCACCGGAAAGAGTTTCCGCGCCAAGCTGGTAGCCCAGAAGTACAACATCGACCTCATCATAGACGACGGCCTCCTGATACAGGGCGATGCCATAGTGGCAGGGAAGTCGGCCAAACGTGAGAAGCTGTACATGGCAGCGGTGAAAACGGCCCTCTTCCATGAAAAAAGCCACCGCGACCAGGTAGCCCGGGTCCTCCAGAAACGGCGGTGGAAGAAGATCCTCCTGATAGGCACCTCGGAGAAGATGGTCAGGAAGATAGCCGAGAGGCTGCAGTTGCCCCATCCACACAAGATCATAAAGATAGAGGACATAGCCACCAGGGAAGACATAGAGAGGGCAGTGCAGTCACGCAAGGTTGAAGGCAAGCATGTAATTCCTGTTCCGGCCATAGAGATCAAGCGCAGTTATCCGCGCATCTTCTATGACAGCGTCCGCGTATTCCTGCAGAAGAACCTTACCTCACCTGGCCTCGCGGCGCCGAAACTGTACGAGAAGTCTGTTGTCAGACCTGAGTTCTCCAAACGCGGCCGGGTTGCCATCTCCGAGTCGGCCCTGTCACAGATGGTGATCCACTGCATAGACGAATTTGACGATGCCATCCGCATCAAGAAGATAACCGTACGCTCGGATTCACAGGGCTATCGCCTGACGGTGGTCATAGAACTGCCTTTCGGCACCCAGTTGTCGGGTAATATCCACAACCTGCAGCAGTACATAATCGACAACATCGAGAAATTCACCGGTATTCTTATCGAGGAAGTGAACCTGGTCATAGACAGGTTCTCCAACTGAATGTGACAGGTTCCTGATTTGAACGTGATCATTTGACAAGCTGGCCAACGGGGCTTACCATTTCAGTACCACGGAGGGTGTTATGAAGAAATCAATTGCCGTGACCGCGCTCGTATTGTTCGCCTGCGCGATCGCCTGGGCCCAGGTGCCGACCATGGAAGGCGCCAGCTCGACCCGCTACGCTGTCTGGTCCGATGCGGGCAAGGATGATGCCGCAGCTCTTGCCTCGACCCTCGATGGCCTGTTCGGCGTCTACAACGAATATTTCAGGTTCGACGAGACCCAGCTCAGGGCTCCCCTGACGGTCCGTAAATTCTCGGACAAGAACGGGTTTGATGCCTACCTCACCCAGATCATAGGCCAGACCAAGGATGATTTTGTCTACCTGCATTACCCGACTGCGGAACGCTCCGAACTGGTCATCTTTGAAAAAGGTTCGGATGAGGACTACGAGGCTTCACTGGCCCACCAGGCCTTTGTGCAGTACCTCAAGGCCTTTGTTCCCGAACCGCCGCTGTGGATACGCGAAGGCTTTGCCGTATTCTTCGAGAAGGCCGGGAAGGATCCCATCAGTGGTCTTGTAAGCTACCAGGAAAACCAGGCCTGGCTCGAGACCATAAAACTGCTCAAGGCCCAGGGGCGCCTGTATTCAGTGGAAGACATAATGCTGCTGTCTGCCGAGGACGCCCGTGAAGGCCTGGATGTCTTCTATCCCCAGTCGTGGGCCATGGTATCCTTCTTCCTGAACAGTCCCGACCGGCGCTACAACCGCTTCATCTGGGATGCCATCGGCATACTCAAACCCGAAGCCACCCTGGAACAGAACCAGCTTGCGGTTTACAACTTCTTCCAGCGCTGGCATTCTGCCGAGGCCGCCGGTTCGGATTTCATTGCCTACCTTGATACCCAGAAGACCTTTGCCGAGCTTGTGTCCGCAGGCGTTCGCTCCTATGGCGACAAGGATCTGGAGAGTGCCGGCAAAGCCTTTGCCCAGGCTCTGGCCAAGAACTCCTCAAGCTATATACCGCCGTATTATCTGGGGCTGATAGCCTACGCCAAGAACGACTACGCCCTTGCCCAGGAGTATTACAGCACTGCGCTTGAGCTTGGCAGTGATGCACCCATCACCCATTACGCTCTTGGCATCAATGCCTTTGCGTCAAAACGCTTCGACGAAGCCAGGAACTATCTGGGCAAGGCCGCCGATGGTGATCCTGCCCGGTACGAGCTCAAGGTAACCGAGATCCTGGATCGCATACCTGTCACGCCGGGGATGTGACCCCGGTTGCACCCGGGATGTGACCCCGGTTGCCCTGGGATGTGACTCCGGTTGCCCCGGTGATTCAAGGCACATCCCGGCGTGTTTCCACCGGCCTGGAGTGCTGAAGATCACTGTGATGCAAAAGAAAACAGCGGCTGTCCCGTGGAGGGCGGCCGCTGTTTTTGTCTGTGTCAGTTCAGAAACCTCAGTCCGGCAGGGACATGAAGGCCCTGATGTCCTCTGCCCCGAGTCCGAGGCCCAGACCCATATGGCCGGGCGAGGCCGAGAACCAGCCCAGGACTCCGTACAGATCGCCATAGCCAAAGGGGAGTATGCTCTTTTCATCCGGCAGGATCTGCATGATCCGGCGCATGAGGGTTCCCGTGGAAAGGTACATGAGGCCTCTTGCATCGGCAGGAGCCCCGCCCCTCAGGGCTTTGAACCGTGCCGCTGTCTGCAACGGCCTGACTGCCCGGTCACGTCCTATAAAGGCACGCAGGTTTTCGGGTTTGCCGAAGCCCATATAGGCCTTGTCACCACGGTAGACATAGACTGGCGACAGAAGAGGTCCGGCTATGGCCGTGAAGATATCCAGGGCATCTGCGGCCACACTACCCTCATCGGTGCTGCGTATCTCATATTCATATCTGTCGTAGGGCATTCCGTCCATTATTCCGATGTTTCGGTCTGCCTGTATTTCAATCTTGCCTTCATTCAGGATAGCCAGGTAGTCAGGGTCCTCGATCAAGGCCATGGACTGCCTCATGGCGTCCCGGAATCCCTGTCGGTCGGTAAGCTGCATGACTCCGGCTACATCAAAGCCAAGGCCCCGTCCCAGCAGCGGAATGGCTTCGTCTCCTGAAGCAGATCCTTCCTTGATGGCAGAAGCGAGTTCATCGGACACCCTGAGATCAAATGTCACGGCTCCGTTGGGTCCAGTGGATGCCATGGAGGCCTTCATCGCGTCGATGCTCTTGCGCAGCAGAGCTTCATCCGGAAGTATGGTCTTGTACAGGATTTCAAGCATGCCTATGGCCCAATCGGCTTTGGTGGACCAGGCCGCTGAAAACAGGGCGTCGGTCTCCAGATATGACAGATAGGGCAGGGGCAACTGCCCTGAAGAAGCATCGCTGGTCATGCGGTACAGCAGCCCACCGGGAGCAGCGCTTGTGCCTGTGCGCACCCAGATCCGGTCTGCTTCCACGATCAGGCCGAAGTCCACTGAGCGGATATCATTGAAAAATTCCCCAAGGGCTTCCATCAAGCCTTCAGCGCCGTCCATCAGGGATCCGAGGCTGCCAAGGCCAGCCGTGCCATCCCATCCGTCCGCTGGATCGGCATCCGGAGAATCGGACCAGTCTTCTGCATCCCAGTCTTCTGAATCCCCATCGTCTATCGCTGGCTCCTCGGCTATCCCGTCTGCTGTTTCAGGTTCTCCGGTATCCCAGTCTTCTGAATCCCAGTCCCAATCGCCGTCCCACTCATCTTCCCAGGCCTGATCCTCTTCCCAAGCCTGATCCTCATCCTCGTCCCAGTCGTAATCATCAGAGGCTGGGCTGCTGGAACCGAAAATGGATGAGAGGCCCTGGCTCAGGAGATTCATGTATTCCTTGCCGGCCTCCACGTTCACCCAGGTAGCCAGGCTTGATGCGGGATAGGTTGACAAGACCGGGACGGCTGCCTTCCGGAAATTCAGGTCTGCCGGTGCCTCCATGCCCATGGCCACCATGACATAGCCGGAAAGGGCCAGTGAGGTTGATGCCATCTCGCCGGCAGCTTCCGATGCCTGGCGTATGGCCTCCTGCATGGCGCGCGGATTGCTTGCCGGGATGTAGGCAAGCAGGCCCGGCCGGGCTCCTGCTTCCGCATCGGGGGCGTAGACGGCAAGGACCAGTCTGCGGTTCCAGTCTACACGGGAAGCAAGGTCCACAATATCTTCAGGCAGGTCGCCCTTGCCTTCCAGGCTTTGCAGTACCTCGGATAGAGGGTTCTCCAGCTCGTCCAGGCCAGCCTTGCGGGTAAAAGCCAGGGCATTGGCCATGAGCCTGCCAGGATTGCCTGCGGAGGCAACAAACAAGGCTCCCTCTGGCAGAGCTTGCAGGGGGTCCATAGATGCAGGCGGGGCCGCGCCAACCAGCAGGGCAATGGCCAGAGACAGTGCCACCCAGGGTAATGCCACTGTGGGGGTAAAGGTTTTTGATGTTTTCATCAGACTGACTCCAGTAGACGGTGTCGAAGCATACGGATTTTACTGCTTCACTGCGTAAATGCCGCATATAAATGAGATTAGAGCATTCAAGCTATATTATCCACCCTGAATGCACAGGTTTTTTCCTTGCATCCACCATGCCAAAGTCTTAGGATGTGAGGGTAATTAAAGAATCTGAATGGAGAGACCATGAAAAACATGGGGACCATGCTTCGCACCCGTGAGGCTTTCTCGGAGCTTGTGATAGGCAACAC
>JAVEXH010000147.1:0-7107 GCA_034004175.1 Spirochaetia bacterium | reverse complement strand
CCCTTTGGTGGAGCTGGTACCTGCGGCAAATGCAGGGTACGGATAGTGTCCGGAGATGCCGGGGAAGTAGAAGCCGAAGAACGCAGGCTGGTCGGCAATGCCGGTCTGGCAGCAGGTATACGGCTTGCCTGTCATGTGCGTCCTCTGAGTGACATCAACTTCGAAAAAGCCGAGACAGCAGGGGCGGCAACCATCCATGAAGCCTTCTCTGTACTGTCCGGAACCATCGACCCGCTGCTGAAGGAAGCGGGGACCTATGGTGTGGCGGTAGATATAGGTACCACCACCGTGGCCGCCTACCTTGTCGATTTCAGTGCGGGAGAGGTCCTGACCGCAGCCTCCTGCCTGAACAGCCAGCGGGCCTGGGGAGCGGATGTGATAGCCAGGATAGACCACGCCGGCAAGGATCCTGCCAATCTGGCCTACCTGGCCGACCTTGCAAGGAAGGATCTGAGTGGCCTTGCCAACCGCCTGCTGGCTTCCGTGGATGCAAGCCATGACGCCCTGAGGGAAATCTCGGTGGTTGGCAACACCACGATGCTGCACCTGTTTGCCGGTGTAGATCCTTCAGGCATTGCCGTAGCTCCTTTTACACCAGCCTTCATTGCCCTGCAGCGCAAGCAGGCCAGTGAATACGGCCTGCCCTACCCCAAAGCCATGGTAACTCTTGGACCATCGGTGGCCGGTTATGTGGGTGCCGACCTGGTGGCCGGCATCAGGGCAGTGGGGCTTGAGGAACGTGAAAGGCTGAGCCTGATCCTGGATCTCGGTACCAACGGTGAGATGGCCCTGGGCAACAAGGATGGCATTGTGGCCTGCGCCACCGCCGCCGGCCCGGCTTTTGAAGGTGCGGCCATATCCTGCGGAACCGGTGGAGTGGCGGGTGCCATAGACTCCCTGCTCTGGAACGAGGGCCGCCTTGAATGGACGACCATAGGGGACCAGAGTCCCATCGGCGTCTGCGGCTCGGGCATCATAGACGCCGCAGCCTGCCTGGTGCGTGGAGGCATTGCCGACGATACTGGAGCCTTTGCCGATCCCTGGAGTGAGGAGGGATACCCCTTGGCGGGTAATAACGGGAAGTCGATCTACTTCACCCAGGGCGACATGCGCCAGATACAGCTGGCCAAGGCGGCGGTGGCAGCGGGCATAGCCTCCATGCTGGATGACATAGGCGCAGGGCTGGATGACGTGGAGAGCGTATTCCTGGCAGGTGGCTTCGGCAGTTACCTGAGGCCGGCGTCGGCAGCTGCCATCGGCCTTATCCCGCCGCAGTTGTTGCCCAAGGTTCAGGCAGTGGGCAATGCTGCCGGTCACGGTGCGGTGCGCATGCTCCTGTTCAAGGATGAGGGCAGGGATCTCTCTTCCCTGGCCACCGCGGTGCGCTATCTGGAACTTTCGGGATTGGACTTCTTCAGGGACCGCTTTGTAGAAGAACTGTTCTTCCCTGAACCAGTGGATCCGGTAGTTCCGGCCGTCTCTACTGCCTCGGTGTCCGCCGATACACAATGATTCCGACAGGGGATGATCCTTTGCCTGGCAGGAAAATCCGCCGTATTTCAGGTCCTTTGGGACTCGAGCGGGAAGTGGTCCTGAACCGCGCAGCGGAAGCGGCAAGGCAGTATTCCTCGGCGACAGGGGTAAATTGCATCGTCCTTGATGAAGAAGGCAGGGTTCTGCTTGATGGCGAGCCGAATCCGACAGCCATCGGCCTGTGCGGGTTCTGCACCCACAGCCAATGCAGGAACCTGCATCTGCATGCCGCCACCCAGGCCAGGCGCTTCGGAGGATCTTTTGTATACCTCTGCCCCCTGGGATTCATGCACTGGGCCAGCCCCTTGTACCTGTCAGGCCGCAGTGTCGGCGTACTGGTAGGAGGACCGGTACTGGCCATCGACAGCGACGAGGCCCTTGCCAGCATGCGTGAAACCCGCCCTGACCTTGACGAGACACAACTTGTCCAGGCTTTGCAGCTGTCGGCCAAGGCTGACCCGGAACGGGTGCACTCCCTGTCCCAGCTGATGGCCAGGCTTGCGGAACAGGCATCTTCAGGCGGGCTTGAAGAATTCGAGGCCAGCCGCCGCAAGACCGAACAGCAGTCCCGGATTTCAGAAGAAATCCATGAGATGAAGCAGCGCCTTGTCTCTGGCGAGGAAACCTCCGCCTACCCTCTGGAAAAGGAAAGGACACTGCTGGCAGCCCTACGGCGTGGCGACGAAACCGGCAGCAGACGTATCCTCAATGAACTGCTCGGCACTGTCTTCTTCGCCAGCAGTTCGCGCTTCGAGCTGGTGAAATTCAGGGCCATAGAACTTCTGGTACTCCTCTCCAGGGCTGTCATCGAATTCGGCAGGGTTGATGGCGAGGTGCTGGGCTCCAACTACCGCAACATCCAGCGGATACAGGACGCTGCCGACCAGGAAGAACTGGCCGATATCCTGAACCAGGCTCTTGAGCGCTTTTCCCGTCTGGCCTTCTCGTTCAGGGAAGTAAAGCATGCGGTGGCGTTGAGAAAAGCTGAAAAATACATCCGCGAAAATTTCATGGGCAGGCCGACTCTCACCGAAGCTGCAGCTGCCGCCGGGCTTTCTCCAGCCTATTTCTCATCGGTGTTCAAGGAAGAACTGGGCGAAAGCTTCTCCGAGTACCTGAACAGACTGAGAGTGGAACTGGCGGCCGAACTGCTGGTGAGCAGCGATATGAACCTGGCCGAGGTGGCTGGTTCCTGCGGTTTCGATGACCAGAGCTGGTTCACCAAGGTGTTCAAACTGCATACGGGCATGTCACCCGGCAGGTACCGCAAGGCCGGTGGCCAGTGGAAGTCAGAGCTGGACGAGATCCATGAGTAGCCTGGGCGGACACCCGGGCGGCAGGGCTGAACCAACGCCCAGGCACAAGCACAATGGATATCTGGACTTCATCGATCGTCAAATTTAGTCGAAAATTACACCGTTTCATCAAAAAATAATACAATACAGAATGCGCAAACCACCCCTATCCTATGCCCGACATTATCTGAACCACTGGAGGATACATTCATGGTCGATTTCAATCTTATTTCCGAAGCCCTGCAGAAGGGTCGTGCCAAAGACGTCGAGGCTCTGGTAGCCCAGGCTATGGCAGAGAACGTGGCGGCCAAGGATATTCTGGAGCAGGGGCTCATGACCGGCATGTCCCTGATCGGCGCACGCTTCAAGAAGAATGAAGTCTTTGTCCCCGAAGTGCTCATTGCCGCACGGGCCATGAACGCAGGCATGAAATTGCTCAAGCCAGCACTGGTAACCGCCGGTGTGGAAGCCAGGGGCACCGTCATCCTCGGTACCGTAAAGGGCGACCTCCATGACATCGGCAAGAACCTCGTCGGCATGATGATGGAAGGCGCCGGGCTCAGGGTTGTGGACATCGGCACCGATGTACCAGCCGAGAAGTTCATAGAAGCCGCCAAGGCAGAGAACGCAGACATCATCGCCTGTTCAGCCCTGCTGACTACCACTATGACCCAGATGAAGAACGTAGTGCAGGCCGCCGAGAGCGCCGGTATCCGCGACAAGGTAAAGATCATGGTCGGCGGTGCTCCCGTAACCGATACCTTCTGCGCCCAGATCGGTGCCGACAAGTACAGCGCCGACGCTGCCACCGCAGCCGAAGTGGCCGCTTCTTTCTGCAAGTGATGGAATCTTCCGTTACGAACGACTTGCAGTTCGTATCCGCACCCGGCTGGCAGGTATCCTTCGAGGAACTGGCCAGCCGGGTGCGGCTTGATTTGTGCCCGGATTGCGAACCTGACCTGCGCCGGTTGGCCCAGGCAGCGCAGGCGGTTGCACGCCCGAGGGCAGCATGGCGTCGTGCGGATGGCATTGCCGTGCTGGACGAAGAACGGGTGGCCGTAAGCGGCATAGAGTTCCGCAGTGAGATGCTGGCCCACAATCTGGAAGGTTCCAGCTGTGTCTGGCCCTACCTGGCCAGCTGTGGCCCCGAACTGGATGCTCTTGCCTCCCGGCCTGATCTGGCCACCATATTCGAAGACCCTCTGGCGGAATTCTGGCTGGACAACATCAAGGCCCTGGCTCTGGATGCCGCCTTCGAGGCTCTTCGCACAGCCGTACTGGCACAAGCCGGGAATGACCGGCTGAGCACCATGAATCCAGGTTCAGGGGCCGTTACCCTCTGGCCCATACACCAGCAACAGCCGCTTTTCAGACTGCTCGGTGAGACCGCACAGGAAGCTGTCGGCGTAAGCCTGACTGATAGTTGCCTCATGTCTCCCAACAAGAGTGTCTCCGGCTTCTTCTTCCATGGCGCCGAGGATTTTGACAGTTGTGCCTACTGCGAGCGCGAGAACTGCCCCGGACGGCGTGTTCCCTTCGTTGGCATGAGCACCCGCTACTGAACAACGGGGCAGGAAGTTTCAAACCCGATCCTTGCCCTACGATCCAGCCCGCCGATCCCGACCTGCTTCAGCTCAACCCAGGGCCGGCTTGCAAACCCCTACAGCGCGTACAGTGCACTCAACAAAGATCGGCCCCCAGGATGTTTCCGCGACACTGTCCTTGAACTGCAACTCCTTCTGGTAGTGCAGACCGCTCTGCCCTTCCTCCGCTATGCGCTCCTCAAGCAGCTTCATGGCATGCTTGCCTGCCCATTCCCTGGCTGGCTCCAGGTCCGCAAAGGTCTTGCGCGATTTTGGCCCGTGTACGACAAAGCCCTCGTCCTTGGGTGATACCACAGCCTCCACGACAAGATATTCCATGCTTACGATGGCACCAACGGCATTGGCCACATCGGCATGCTCGGGAATGACCAGAGCAGCGCCCATGCGCTTGGCCAGACCAGGTGCAAGGGCAGAAGCCGGTGCACCGATGGCTATGAGAGGGTGCTGATATGATGGCGTAAGGGCAAAGCCCAGATGATCCTGGTTTGACAGCAGGAGCTGAAGTAGTCCCTCATCAAGGGTACCAGCACCGGATCGATGGGAACCAGCCCGATGGATTCCAGCCCGTCCTACCCCCGGATGAAACGCCAGAGCTCCACCATACCGGATAGCTGTCCCATCCTGCACCAGCGCAGCCTTCTGCCTGAGAATCCGCCCCACCAGATGCTCCGTGGCCTGCCGGATGAAGGTCTCCATCACCAGTTCGGCCAGGGCCTCATCCGGAAGCTCCATAGCCACGGCAAAAAGGTGTAGACCCAGGCGGGCAGCCTCGGTGTTCCAGCGGGTAAACGTGCCCTGCACATGCAAGATGTCCGTGGGTGTCAGGGTTGCACGCTGTATCACACCAAGGGACTCCATTCGTGCGGTAGGTACCATTGAAGGATCAAGGACACCTGTCACTTCTCCAAGGCGATCCCGGGACAGCGGCCCGCCACTCAGGGCCTCGAGAGTCCGGGCCTCGGTGCTGTTCAGTTCGTGGCTGCCATCGCCTTTGAGTATCCTGAAGAACTCCACCGGTTGTATCATCGAAGAGCGTCCGTCGCCCAGATCCAGCAGGCGTTGCAGTTCAACCAGAACCTGTGGCTCACTGTGGGCCAGAACCGACAGGGGCTCGGCCCTGCGGGGCCCCAATGACAGGTGACGGTCCCGGGATATGCTTACCGAACTGTCCCCTGCCAGGCCTATGGTGTCTATGTCCACCGCGCGCACATGGGTGCTCCAGTCGGCAATGGTGGCCCCCGAAGCAGAGATCGATGGCTGGCCATCAATGATCAGGGCCATATCGCTGGTTGTCCCGCCTATGTCGACCACCAGCCCGTTGTCGATACCAGTCAGGAAACGGGCTCCCCAGATGCTGGCAGCAGGACCGGACAGAATGGTTTCCACTGGCAGTCTCCTGGCAGCAGCTTCGGACAGCAGGGTGCCATCAGCCCGGACCACCATCAGAGGCGCATGTATGCGGTATTCGGTCATCATGGCCTTGATCCGGTCCATCAGCTCTGCTATGACCGGCAACAGGCGGGCGTTGAGGACTGCTGTATTGGTACGCTTGATGGAATCCAGGAGCATGCTGGTTTCGTGGCCACAAATCACCGGCTTGCTGGTCATGGACTGCACGATTTCCCTGGCACGCTTCTCGTGTACGGGATTTTTCACCGACGACATGCCGCTCACGGCGTACGCCTGGACCAGTTTGTCCTGCTCCAGTTCTGCCACCGCCTTGCGCAGCCCTTCTTCGTCCAGCGGCTCAAGCTGATCGCCCTGTATATCCACCCTGCCACGTATTGAACGAACCGGTTTATGGCTGATCCTGGCCAGGTCATACTTGTCAAAGCCGAGGAGCAGGGCGCCAACCGCCTGGCCGGTGCCCTCAACTATGGCATTGGTTGCAAGGGTTGTACTGAGGGAAACCAGATCCACAGCCTGCAGAAAAGCCGTAGGCAGGGTCTGGATAGCCTGGCCTATGCCGATACCCAGATCGCCCTTGGTGGTAAGGGCCTTGCCCTTGGCCACAATGGCCTGGGAGCCGAAGTCAATTATCACAACGTCTGTATAGGTGCCGCCGGCGTCAATGCCCAATCCGTATTTCATTACTACAGTATAGTTTGCTAGCCACAGGGGGTCAATCTAGTCCTCGTCGTGTATCTCGGGGTTGTCACCCAATGGACGACCACCGGTGGCACGGTAACGCCCGGGTGATACGCCCTTGAGCCGCTTGAAGACCTTGGTGAAGTAGCTCTGGTCCACAAAACCCACCCGGGAGGCTATTTCCACCAGGGGTATGTCTGCCCCGAGCAAGAGGGAGGCAGCCCTCTCCACCCGCAGGCGGTTCATGTGCTCGGAGAAGCTCTCATTCATCTCTTCCTTGAAGATCCTGGAGAAATAAGACGGCGAGAGGCCCGCGGCGTTGGCGGCATCCTGCAACGACACGCAGGTGGTAAGCCGCCGTTTTACAAATCGGATTGCCTTGTCCATGGCTGCATTATGCTTTACCGACCGCAGGGAGAAGGCCAGACTGGAGAAGCGGCTCAGCACGCCGTCCAGCAGGAAGGCCAGGTCCTCCTGGGTCTCCAGCTCCTGGAGTCGATTGAGTAAGCGGTAATTGAGAGCCAGCTCCTCCTCCACCGCCGCCCCCGCCTCGGTGGCTGCCCGGGACAGGAGTACCAGAAGTTCCA
>JAVEXH010000146.1:0-7111 GCA_034004175.1 Spirochaetia bacterium | reverse complement strand
ATTGGCTTTTATTTCGTACATGGCCGCCAGACTGGCTCCCAGCTCTCCCTTGGGATACCCCTGCTTGGCAAACCAGACAACATAGGCTTCCGGCAGGTCCATAAGAAGGCGGCCAGCATACTTGCCGAAGGGCATACGGGTATTGGCAAGGCGGACCAGGGCCTGTGGGTCCGCCAGGAAGTCCGGATCAAGCCCGGCAGCGCCGTCCCGCCAGTCTCCGGGAGGCTTCTCCTCCAGATCGCCCAGAGCTTCGTCTATCCGCTTTGAAAGGTTCATACTACATGGACTATGCCGTGCCAGGCCGTTGCTGGGCAAGGGACAGCAAGCCCTTGCAGTCGGGCCCGGTCAGCCATACAATGACAAAAATGATTGCTGGAGGTACTCCCATGACCAAGGTACTGTCCCTGGGCGGCTCGATTGTAGCGCCTGATTCGCCTGACGCGGACTTCATCAGCGCATTCTCAGCGGTGGTACGTACGTGGCTGGATGCCGATCCGGTACGGCGCCTGATTCTGGTTGTCGGAGGCGGTGGCCCGGCACGGGCCTGGCAGAAGGCCTACCGGGACGCTGTTGAAACGCCGGTGGCAGATGCCCAGGACTGGATAGGCATCATGGCCACCAGGCTGAACGCCCAGCTGGTCCGGGCCTTGTTTCTTGACCTCTGCCCCCAGGAAGTGGTAACCGACCCCACTGCCGTTACCATCTTCGGTGGCCGCATACTGGTTGCCGCCGGCTGGAAACCGGGCTTCTCCACGGACTTTGACGCGGTGATACTGGCCGAACGCTTCCAGGCCGACACAGTGGTGAACCTGTCCAACATAGCCAAGGTGTATACCGCTGACCCCCACAAGGATCCAACGGCCAAGCCCATAGACAGCATCTCATGGCCGGACTTCAGGTCCATTGTGGGTGACGAGTGGAGCCCGGGCAAGAATGTACCCTTTGACCCGATAGCATCGAAGCGGGCTGAGGAGCTGGGACTTACGGTGATCTGCGCTGCCGGCCGCGATCTGCCGAACCTGGAAAACCTGCTGAACGGCAAGCCTTTCATGGGAACGACCATCGGCGGCTGATGGTCACGGCTGGTGGCAGGCTACTGTATGTCTGCTTCCGGCCACTGGAGCCCTGGCTACTAGCCGCCCAGCCGCCCCAGCAGTTCAGCATAGCGTTTGGCATACTCATCCTTGCCAAGTTCCACGGCAAGTTCACCCAGGGCTACCAGGCAGGCTTTGGCCTCGTCCACACGGTCAAAGCCGACCCAGACGCCGAAAGCCCGGCGGTAGAGGTCAAAAGCCAGTTCGGGTTCACTGTTCCTGCGCCTCAGCCTGGCCAGAGCCTGCAGGTCGGCTCCGATGCCTGGTATATTCTCCGCGGCCTTGTCGGCAGCCAGAGCCTTTTCAGCCAGGAGTATGGCTCCGGGTAGATCACCCCGGGCATTGGCTATCGAGGCCAGAACATAGCGGTTGGACCCCAGTTCAGCCCAGCGGGCAGCCTTTTCGTTGGCTGCCGCAGCCTGCAGTATCAAAGCCTCGGCAGCCGCCAGATCACCCTTGGCTTTGGCAACCATGCCACGATTGTGGGCAACCAGCGCGGCAGTGGCATTGTCATCGGCAGCCAAGGGCTCAGCGGTTGCAAACAGCTCTTCGGCCTCGTCTATCCTCTCCTGGGCAAAACGAAGTTCCCCGAGATTGGACAGGCACAGGGCCAGCAGGCTTGATTGACCGTAGACCCTGGCATCCTCCAGGGCATCCCCGAATTCCCGGGAGGCATCATCCAGAGCTCCCATGGTCAGATAGACCCGGCCAAGGGAACTCCTGGCCATGATGGCTCCTTCGACATTGTCCACCGACAGGTTGCCGTCCAGAGCCTCGCCGTAGAACTGGAGAGCTGAAGCATACTGTCCGGCAAAGTAGAAGCCATCGGCCAGTTTGGCATACTCCGCCGCCTCGTTTTTTTTTGCCACCGCATCTCTGGAGCCCTTCGGCATGCTTGAACAAGAGTAGGACAGAATTACCAGTCCTGCGACCATGATGACGAAACCAAGTTTTCCTGCCCTGTGCGGGCCTACCTTCCTGGGCATCACTCGAAACTCCCTTCACGCATGCTGCGGAACAACGATTCCTGTTCCACCCGCTCGGGAACCCCACCGCGTATCAGCGGATTGTTCTTGACTCCTTCAAGCACGTCCTGGGCCTGCAGTATTGCCGTGCGTGTCTCGTTGAGCACCGCCGCTATTTTAGGCATTTCGCTGTTCAGCCCGCTTACAATGCCCTGTATGCTGCTTATGCTTTTTTCTATATCGGTGGTCATGCCCAGCACTTGATTGTACAGGGCATTGTCGTCATCCAGGAAGGTCTTGAGCGATCCCTTGGGATCCAGCAGCTTTGGAACCAGTCCGGTCGGGTCACGCATGGAATCAGTGGTGGCCGCGAGGTCGGCACTGATATCCTCCACGTTCATGCTGACGCCATAAAGGGAAAGCAGAAGGCTGGACACCTGGTCCATCAGCCCTCCGACGCGGACTTCCACATCGGCGATTATGCCATCAACGTCGTCCATTGTTCCTGGCAATCGCGCGGTGGTATCGCTCACATCTCCTACAATGCTGCCCAGGGGGCCGGTGCTCTGGCCGGCCAGTGCGCGGTTCACCTCGGTAAGGGTCCTGTTGATGGTGATCACCGTCCTGTTCACATTCTCAAGCAGAGGATTGACATTGGACAGGAGGCGGGTGATCGTGTCGTCCTTCGGAGGAATGTCCACCAGTTCCTGCTCCACCCAGGCCATGCCCTCGGGAGAGTCTGCCCGGGGAATGAAGGCGCCTTCCTCCAGCAGGATCTCGCTGCGCCCGGGATGGAACAGCAACTGTGAGCCCAGGCCTATGGGCGACACGGTGAGCTCCAGGATGGAGAACTCCCGCACCAGGTGGATATAGGTATCGTAGATGTTGAAGTCCACATCCACTGTATTGGTCTCGTTGAGGGTTATCTTTTCTATCTTGCCGACGGTGAAGCCCTTCATCACGATGGAGGTGCCTGGAGAGACACCGGTTGCGGACTGGAAGGATGAATGGAAGGCGTAATCCTTGGAGAACCAGCGCTGGTTCATGCCCACGAGAATGACGATGACCGACAACAGCACCAGGGCCACCAGGATGAAGAGCCCGACGATCTGGTCCGCAAACTTGATCTTGAATTTCATGAGTCTCTCCGTTGTGAGGTTTCAATGCCGGCAGCCGCGTTTTTCCGGCCACCCCGCGCCCTGAGCCTGGATATGGAGGCACTCAGTGCTTCCTCGGCCCCGGTTACTGTCTGGTCGTAGGTGCCGAAAATGGCAATCCTGCCGTTTTTCACAACCCCCAGATAGTCTGCAAACCGGTAGGCCAGTTCGGAATTGTTGGCGCCGATGATCAGGGTCCTGCCCTGGGCACGCAACTCGTCCACCACCCCATACACCCGGTCGGCTGCCTCTTCGTCGAGGTTTGAGACAGGGTCATCCATGAATATGATGGCAGGTTCGTGGATGATTGCCCGTGCAATGGAGACAAGTTTCTGTTCCCCGGTTGAAAGGTCAGCCGGACGCAGAGCCATACCCTCGTCATAGCCAAGCCGTGAAAGAAGCACCCGTGCAGTCTCTGCCATTTCGCTTGGCCCCATCCAGGACTTGTGCACCCGCAGCGGCATCAGCACGTTGTTCAGTATGGTGGTATTGGCCCAGAGCGCGCCATCCTGGAAGACAAAGCCGCTCGCAGCCCTGAAGGCAGTCTCTTCGTTGCGGTTGAAGCCGAAGATGTTCTGGCCCCTGAACCGGACCCGGCCCTCATCAGGAACAATCAGCCCGGCGGCGGTCTTGATGAGGGTGCTCTTGCCGGAACCGGCAGTGCCCAGCACCACGCTTGTCTGCCCCTCAGGAAAGGCAATATCCACACCGGACAGGATTTCGTAGGTGCCGGATGAAGCCCGCACACCGGTCAGCTCGATGGCGGGTACAGGAGTGTTGTTTTCTTCAGGCATACTGCATGAGGGTGACCAGTACATCGGCCACAATTATCAGGATGAAACTCTGGCCCACGGCCCGTATGCCTGCCACCGGGATTTCGGTGCTTGATCTGTTCACGGAAAAGCCCTGGAAGGTGGCCACCACCGATACCACAATGCCGAACACGAAGGCCTTGGCCATGCCCGACAGCACATCACCCACAGTGAGGATGGACAACAGATTGCCAAGGTACTCGTTCATGGGTATGGGTTTGACCAGTTGCACCACGATGAAGGATCCGAGCAGGCCGAACATGTTGAAGTAGATTGTCAGCACGATCATCGAAACAACCACACCAATGAAGCGGGGAACCACCAGATAGGAGATGGGCTTGAGCCCCACAGCCAGGTAGGCTTCTATCTCGTGGTTGACCACCATGGTACCCAGTTCGGTGGCTATTGCCGTTCCCGAACGGGCGGTGATGACAAAAGCGGTCAGCAACGGCCCCAGTTCCCTGGTTATGACAATGATCAGGATGGTGTACATCAGCTGGCTCTGACCGAACTGGGGCAGCAGGCTGGACCCTATCACATTGATTGCAGCCCCGATGGACACCGCCATGATGGCATTGATAGCCAGGGCCTCGTACCCAGTGAACAGGATCTGGTTGATGAGTACTTTGTAGCCAACCTGACTCCTGCGGAAGAAGTGCAGGGTTTCCCGCAGTACTTCGAAGAAGAATCCGAACCCGTACATCAGGTTCGCGGTCTTTGTTCTGGCAGCTCTTCCCAAGGCGGCAATCATGCTGTAGGCATCCTTATCGACAGTATCGGTCATGGGAGGCTGATTTTCAATCGTGATCCATTACGGCAGGGGTTTCAGGATGGAGGATTCAGGACGGGGGGTTCAGGACAGAGGTTTCATGGCAGGGGCTCCATGACTACAGCTCCGTATCCAGCCAGCAACCTGGTCAGGGAATCCAGGGCTTTTTCAGGTTGACCTGACCGCCCTGCCAGAAACTTTTCCATACCCAGGGCCAGGCTGGCTGGCAGGACTGGACGATAATCCTGCCCCCGGAGCCAGGCAGTCCAGCGCCGGGGTGCCTGGCCATAGGGAACCAGCAGTTTCACCATGTCGCGGTACAGATTGTTGAGTAGTGCAAACCTGCGGTATTCTCCGGGTTGCTCCGTTTCAGCCGCGTCCAAGGCTGTAATGAAGCTGCTGTCCTTGGCAAAGCGGAACAAATCCGACTCCAGGGCAGCCCACAAAGCCATCAGGCAATCGTTTGGCTGGCCTGGCGCATCTGCAGGTGAGCCGGGACAGCCGGCTGGCGAGCCTCTCCTGCCAGGTGGCTGGTCCGCAGTATCGCCTCCATTTCCGGCTTCTGCTGGACCCAACCGGGCAACGGAGGCGGCGATGGAACCCAGGGGGTCATAGGCAAGGCCGCTGAACTGAAAGGGTGCCAGCACATCAAGACTGAAGGCCAGCAACTGGTCACCTGTACGCCGGTCCCTAAGTCCCGGTATGGAACCATCCATGAGATCTGCACTAAGACCATCCATAGGATCAGCAGTATACCCGTCCAGAAGACCGACAGTGTAGGTTCGTATTTCCCTGCTCCAGGGAAAGGCCACAGTCAGTTGCAGATCCGGGTTGGATGCAAAGTGATACTTCAGAACTACCTGGCCTGGGATCTGAGTTGTGCCGAAACCTATGCCCAGTCTTCCTGATCCAAGCCTGAGCACGAATACCGGGGCACCGGTGGGCTTGAGCCCAGCCTTGCCGTTACCCGGCAAAGACGGCATACAGGAATCCGGCCAACAGGGCACTGGCTGCGCCGGAGAGGGCGTTTACCACATCATTGGTTACCCAGCGATACCCACGGGTCAGCGCGTTGAGCACACCATCGGTTCTGGGTCGCTCTGTCAGTTTGCCGGACAACGAGCATTCGTACTGGGCCTGCACCGTAGCTCCAAGAACCGAATCGATGACCGCTCCGGCAAAACCGCCGGCAGCCACCCAGATAGCTGCGCTGAAGGCTTCGGCATGGCCCAGAAGGCCACGGTAGCCAGCCATGAATATCAAACCGACCAACACTGCACCAGCCAGGGATGCCAGGGTACCAAGCCGCGAGACACCCCCCGATGCGCCGGCTGGCAGCTCTTTCCGCGACAGGATGGACCGGGGTCTGGCTGGTGACAGGACACCTATCTCGCTGGCCCAGGTATCAGCTGTAGCCTCCGCAAAGGCTACACCACAAGCCACCAGAAAAGCCGGCTGGTGGCTTATACCATAGGCCAGAGCGGTAACCAGACCAACCCCGCCGTTGGCAAGAACCTGCCAGGTATCCCTGCGACCGCCCTTGTGTATCACCAGGGCGGCTTCGTCGCGTCGACCTTTCCCGATCCGCCCAAGAAAGACGGAACTGAAAAAGAAGGCTCCCAGTATGGCAAACGCGGGCATCCCGGCGGAGACAAGCAAGCCGGTTCCTACTGCCATTCCCGCTATCGCGCCACCTGCATCCACCCCATGCAGAGCCCAGCCCGCCAGGGCAAACAGGGCGTTGAAGCCTGCGGCAACCAGGAAGGGCTGCATGTCACCGGTCATGGCCACATAGTGGTAGAAGAAGGCTGTGAGTATGGGTACCGTGATGTTGTCGATTCCGAAAGGCGTAAGGAGTTCCACCATGGAAGCGAAGACCGCTGTTGCCAAGGCCCGGCCCAAGAGCAGGCCAAGGGACAGGCGGGGATCAAAAACCGCTGTCAGTACCACCGTGACGACGAAGCTAGCTACAAACATGACCAGAGTTCCGACCAGGCTTTTCCTGGATCCGAAGATGGTGGCCGAACGCTTTCCGAACCGCAGACCAGCCAGGGCAGCCAGGCCGTCACCCCAGCCCATCACCAGTATGCCCACACCGCCGACCCACAGGGGAATAAGGCCTGCCCAGGCCGACAGCACCAGCACCAGGAGACTTATGGGAAAGTACACCGTTCCGTAATTCCTGCTTGGCTCCGGATCCTCCATGGCCTTGAACATGCCGGATTTCAGGGATATCAGGTTCAGGATGATGAAGCTCACCGGGCCGATCACTGCCACCCAGAACAGGTCCATGGTGGCCATCATCAGGAGCCAC
>JAVEXH010000145.1:0-7155 GCA_034004175.1 Spirochaetia bacterium | reverse complement strand
GCGTGTGGCGTGCGGCCGACGTGGGTGACGGGGTTCGTGTGTGCTACCAGGGTCAGCTTCATCGGAGTGATTGTATTGCATGTATGATGATTTTGCCATATCTTGTCCGCTGTCACCAATTTCATGATCAAGGAGTGCACCATGCTGGATAGAGACGCTGCCGTAAGGCTCTGGAGGGAACACAACACCGACGAATCCCTGTTCAGGCATGCCTTGTCCGTGGAGGCCGCCATGCGTCATTTTGCCAAGCTGCATGGAGAGGATCCTGAATACTGGGGTCTGGTCGGGCTTCTGCACGATGTGGATTACGGCAAGTATCCGGAAGAACATCTGGGTCATGCCAGGGAGATGCTGTCCGCGGCTGGTTATCCTGAAGAGTTCATCCATGCCGTGGAAAGTCATGGCTGGGGTCTCTGTTCCGAGGTGGAACCGGTACTCCTCATGGAGAAGGTTCTCTATGCGGTGGACGAGCTGACAGGCTTCATAGCTGCCTGCGCTTTTGTCCGCCCGAGCCGCAGCGTTCTGGATATGGAAGTGAAGTCGGTCAAGAAGAAGTGGGGTTCAGCTGCCTTTGCAGCCGGGGTGAACAGGGGCGTCATCGAAAAAGGCGCACAGATGCTGGGTACGCCGCTGGAAGAACTCATTCATGAGACCATACTGGCCCTGAGGGCCGAAGCCGAGGCGGTAGGCCTGAAAGGCTCTGTAGCGTAAACAGACCGACTGATAGACAAGGGGACAGTCCCTGGAGGATATAGAATACATGCTCGAGAAACTCACGCAGAAGTTCGGCGATGTCGTAAGGACCATAGGCGGCAAGTCGACAATAACCGAGAAGAACATCGACGAGGCCGTTGACCAGATCAAGATGGCCCTCCTGGAGGCCGACGTAAACCTCCGGGTGGTCAGACGCTTTGTCAATGCTACAATAGAAGAAGCCAAGGGCGAGAAGGTGCTCCGCTCCGTGGAGCCCGGCCAGCAGTTCGTGAAGATAGTCTACGACCGTATGGTAGCCCTCCTCGGCGACACCCGCCAGGACCTGTCGCTCAAGGGCCCGGATACAGTCAGCGTCATCCTGCTCCTCGGACTCCAGGGTTCCGGCAAGACCACCAGTGCAGCCAAACTGGCCCTTCACCTGAAGAACAAGGGGCGCAAGGTCCTGCTGGCAGCCTGTGACCTTGTGAGGCCTGCCGCTGCCGAGCAGCTGGCGGTACTTGGTTCCCAGATAGGGGTGGATGTCCATCGCGAACAGGGTTCCGACCCCCTGTCCATCGCCCGCAACGCCCTGGCCAAGGCCAAAAAGGAGCTGTACGACACGGTTATCGTGGATACCACCGGCCGCATGCAGCTGGACGAGGCTATGATGGTTGAACTGGTGCGCATGCGCGACCTGGTAAAGCCTGACGAGGCCCTGCTCGTCGCGGATGCCATGACCGGCCAGAGTGCCGTGGACATAGCCAAGACCTTTGATGAAAGGGTAGGCCTGACCGGCGTCATCCTGTCCAAGTTCGATTCGGATGCCCGGGGTGGTGCGGCCCTGTCCCTCAAGACCATAACCGGCAAGCCCATAAAATTCGTCGGTGTCTCCGAGCGGCCCGACGGACTCGAGCCCTTCTACCCCGACCGTGTTGCCAGCCGCATACTGGGCATGGGTGACGTGGTGTCCCTGGTTGAAAAAGCCCAGGCCACCATAGAGCAGGGTGAGGCCGAGGCTCTGGAGAAGAAGCTGGCCAATGAGTCCTTTACCCTCCAGGACTATCTTGACCAGATACGGCGGGTCAGGAAGATGGGCTCCATCAAGAGCATCGTGGACATGATGCCCGGCATGGCAGGCCAGATCAGCGACGACCAGCTGAACGAAGACGACATGAAGCGCGAAGAAGCCATCCTGCTGTCCATGACCAGGAAGGAAAGGACAAACCATCTGATCATAGGACCAACCAGGCGCTCCCGCATAGCAAGGGGTTCGGGCACCTCGGTGGCCGAGGTGGCCAGACTGCTGAAGAAATTCGAGAAATCGCGGCTGATGATGAAAAAGGTGGTAAAGAACAAGAAAATGGCTGCCCAGTTCATGGGAGCCCAACGCTGACGCCCCTTTACACGATCGGGGCTTCTGCGTTAGAATCCGCCAACGCTTCCATTGTATTTCTTCCGCGTCTTTCGGGACCGTAGTGCATCACCGGAAGCTTTTTATAGAACTTGAGGAAACGGAGACGAAACAATATGTCCAGAAGATGTGAAGTATGCGGCAAGGGTACCATTTTCGGTAATACCGTTAGCCATGCCAAGAACCGTACGCGCCGGACCTGGCGCCCCAACCTCCTCAGCATCAAGACCATGGTTGGTGGAACCGTCATGTCGGTAAAGGTCTGCACCCGCTGCCTCAAGGCGAACAAGATCGTAAAGGTCGTCTGAGACCCGATCAACTTTCTCCTTGAAACAAGCGGCCGCCCTTTCGGGGCGGCCGTTGTCGTTGCCAGGTACTTGACCGCTTCACGCGGAAACGGCTGACACAGGTTTTGTGTCAGCACGTGATGTCCGGCATCAGTGTTTAAGGATGGAAACGATGCGCTCCAGGACCTTCTTGCGGTCCAGGGGCTTTACGATGTAGCTCTTGGCTCCCAGAAGCAGACTTTTCTTGACAATGTCTTCCTTGCCCAGGGCACTTACCATCACGACCACTGCGTTTTTGTCAAACTCCAGGATCTTTTCCAGGGCGGTAACGCCATCCATCTTGGGCATGGTTATGTCCATGGTGACTAGATCTACGTTCGGGCATAGTTCCTTGTATTTTTCCAGACCCGAAAGCCCGTCGGAGGCTGTACCAACGACATCGAAACCCTCGGAAGTGAGTATCTGGCCGAGCTGTTTGGCTATGAACATGGAATCATCGACTATCATGACCCGGAATGGAGAACCATCCGGTTTGAGGCCCTCCGGACGCTTGTCATTGATTGGGGGCATGTCACTCTTGGCGATCATGGTCCTGTACGCTCCTTGGTCCCGCCGGGGAAAGCTGCTTGATCCGGGGCTATCCTCGGACATCACGAAATTTATAGACCATGAACACAGACTGCGCAAGGGGTATACAGGGTATTGACGCCCTTTGGCCAGCCGTGCATAATCACCGAAGCCTTTTCGTCAACCAGTGCGCCCGTCATGGTAAGCCCGTGCGAGGAGCCTATAAGGAGACCTATCGTGCCCTGCGGAAGAAAGCGGAAGCTCAAAAAGATAGCGACCCACAAGCGGAAGAAAAAGAAGAGAAAGAACAGACACAAGACCCGCAAGTGATCAGTCCGCTGTCGAACGGTAGCGCCCCGGCGCTGGAGACGGCCGCAGCCCTTGAGGCGCGGCCGTTTTTTCTTGCCCTAGTGGAATTTAGTAAGTAGAATACCGAATATGGCAAACGATATAGATGTTTTCCAACTTCTGAAAACATTCTCTACCAAAAACAAACTGACAACCATAGAATACCCGGTGTTTGCCCAGGCTATCCAGCGCCAGGCCAGAACGTATGATCAAACCATTCCCCTCTACCGTGATCTGACCCTGCATCCTGATGCGATACTGATTCCAAAGCTCTTCCGCCTGCAGCAGGACCGTCTTCTGGCTCTCGTGGCAACCGGGAACAGGATCGATTCCATAATCCTGCCTGAGGCTTTCACCGAGACTGTGTATGCTGAATACAGAAGGATCGAAGAAAATCCTGACATACCGTTCCCCGATGAAACCTCCCTGAAGCTGGTGATTCCTTCTGAATGGATACAGATCGTGTCGGTTGAAACCGATCTGCCAGCCCTTGTGGAGTTCGAGGGTACGAGGCCGGTCCTCTTCTACCGCTTGTTGTTCCCTGAAGGGCTCAAGTCCATGCTGGTGCTTTCGGTGGCGGTTGGTGACAAGCTTCTGGAGTATGCGGCCCTCAAGATCAGGAATTACCTCCGCAAAGGCAGCAACCGTGATTACATACAGCAGCGGCTCCTGCCCGCCTTTGCCGGCAAGGAATCCCTGCTCAAGGATGCACTTACCACGGTCCTGATCAAGCCCTTCGACGCTGTTGAGGAGATGCGCCAGGGGCGCAATGATTTTGTCTACACCTTCTGGGCCTACCTGTCCAGCGCAGTACGCAAGGACCTCGGTGGCAAAAGCGATCCCACGCCTGACGATGTCTGTACCCAGCAATCACTGTTCATCATGGATGTGTACAATACCCTGTACCGAAGCCGGGCCCAGCGCGGACAGGAACGTGAAACAGCCTTCAACAACCTGGGGACCTTGTTGCGCAAGATTCCTTATCTGTACACCATGCAGGAAATCTGCGATTTCAGGGATACCCAGGGACGTCCCCTGCTTGGCAAGTATACCAGGGAAGAACTTGAAACCTGGATCCACGAGCGGAGCACCAAGGCCGAAGAAGGTGTTCTGCCCGAGATTCTGCTGATAAATACGGGACACGGCAGGACTGCCCTGATTGCAAAGGACAGGTTCCTGCCTTACCTCCTCAAGCTCATGCGCGAGGCACGGGTAGCCATCAAGGCAGACCTCACCAGGGACTGGCGGGCTCTCCTGTATGATTTTGAACGGGTAGACGCCATGGTAGACGATCATTCATTCCGGGTAGAGCTTTCAAAACGCATTGCTGCAGCCTCTCCCTTGCTGGCAACAGCCCTGGCCATGAACCTGGCTCCCATAGTCTACGAGGAACACAAGGGTTTACGGGAAACTCCCGCGGAACTGGAACCCTGTTTCGGAAATGGCCGGACCGCCGATCCCGATGTGCTCCTGGATCTTGACAGGAAGCGCCTCCTCATCGATGTGCGCATGCTGTTGCCATTATGGTATACCATACCGGTCCTGTCCTGGATCATAGCCCTCTTCAAGCGCGGTGCTGCGAGGAAAGCCAAGGAAAAGCAGTCCTTGAGGGCTGCTGCCACAGCCGACGAGTCGAACACTCCGGCAAGGCAGGGTCCCAACAACCGTGCGATGGAGTTTTCGGAAGCCGCACGCAAGGCAGAGCGCAGGCTGGTACCCCAGGGCTACAACCTGGAGGAGTACCTGCAGACACTGGTGGGACGATGGAACAATCTTCTTGATCCCGTAGCCAAGGCCAACCTGACCGAAGACATAAATTCCCTGGTGCGCGACTACCTGCGGGGAGTCCTTCGTACCATGAAACCCTCCGGTTTCACGGCAGACCGTCTGGAAATGATGTCATCCAATCTTGCCGACACGCCGAATCTCCTCAAGATACGGAACCACAAGGCCTTGCAGGAATACATCAAGCTGTACATGATCAAGATGCTCAAGCGGTGACCATTGCAGCGTTGAAAACTGCAATTTTGACAGTAACGCTGCTGGCTTGCGCCAATGCCAGCCTTGGGTTACCATCCCTGATCATGAATACTGATGACCCGTACCCTCCCATCTGTGGCGCTGGAGGCTGCCCGTGAATGCTTCCCTGATCGGCGTAGCCGTCTGCCTGGTGTTTTCTGCCCTTTTTTCGGCGGTGGAGACGGCCTTCACCTCGCTGACTGTATATCAGATAAAATCGATGAAGCACCGCCATCGCGGAGGCTCCATAGTCGAGAGGCTTGCCAGGAAGCCCGATGAGCTGATATCAACCATCCTGATCGGCAACAATGTAGTCAACATAACAGCATCGGTGCTTTCTGCCCGCTGGGCCATCGGGATCTGGGGCGACTGGGCGCTGGGTTTTGTGACTGGTGGCCTGACCCTCATCATCCTGATTTTCGGTGAAGTGGCCCCCAAGCGCATCGCCATAGCCCACAACGAAGCAGTAGCCTCCGCCCTGGCACCGCTGCTGCTTGTATGCACCTATGCATTCAAACCTGCTGTCCTTGTGGTAAACACCCTGAGTTCCGTGGTGACCAGGCTCTTCGGAAAACCACGCACCAACGAACTGTCCATGGAAACAATGACCCAGATGCTGGTCCTGGCTGAACACATGGGAATCATCGACTATGCAAAGAGCGCCATGGTAAAGAATGTGTTCAGACTGGGATCCACTACGGTGCAGGCTGTGATGACTCACCGCATGGACGTCTTCAGCCTGGACAAGAGGACCAGCGCGGGCGAGGCTTGTCGCCTTGCCATGACTGCCGGCCATTCCCGTATACCAGTGTACGATGAGGATAACGAAAAGATTGTAGGAGTGATCAACCTCCGTCCCGCAGTGAACGAGGTGCTTGAAGGACGCAGCGAAACTCCCCTGGCGGATATCATGGTGGAGCCCTTGTACATCATGCCCCATAAACTTCTGGGGGATCTATTCATGCTGTTCAAGAAGAAAAGGGATACCTTTGCCATCGTGCTTGACGAGTATGGCGGCCTTGCCGGCATAGTCACCATGCGGGATATCGTACAGGAAATCGTAGGCGAGATATACGAGGATGATGATGAGGAGTCCCGGGAGCGCATGCGCCGTCAGGCCGATGGCTCCTACGCCGTCTCTGGTGATACGCCACTGGCAGTGCTGGCTGAACTTTCGGGTGGAGAACCCCCGAATCTCCCGTATGTGCAGACCGTGGCTGGCTATATCGCCTGGTTCCTGGAGCGTATCCCGGTTGCCGGCGATGTGGCCGATACACCCCTCGGGTGCTTCTCGGTGGTGAAGACAGAAGCCAACCGGGCCGAGGAGACCATCTACCGGACTCCGAAGAAAGGCCACTGAGATGGTAGTCGGCGATAGTTGTGGATTGACGATACAGACCCTGGTGGCCGGTGGTGACGGGCTCGGTTTCATGGATGGACTGGCGGTTTTCGTGCCCCTGTCTGCCCCGGGTGATGTCCTGTCAGTACGCGTACGGGAAGTACGCAGGGATTACGCCAAGGCAGAGATCCTTGAGCTCATCGAGGCTTCTCCCCAGCGGGTGTCACCGGAATGCCCTCTGTACGGGGAATGCGGCGGGTGCAACCTGATGCATCTTTCGTACGAGGCCCAGAGTGCGGCCAGGCTTGGCATCTTCCAGGAAGCCTTCCGGAGGGCTGGAGTCCTTCTTCCTGTCGATGTCGGCATGACAATTTCCCATCCCTTCGGCTACCGCAACCGTGCCCAGTTCCATCATGCCCCCAAGGGCGGGGTAGGGTATGCCAGACGCTCGTCCAATGCAGTCATTCCAGTTCAGGACTGTCCCATATTGG
>JAVEXH010000144.1:0-7176 GCA_034004175.1 Spirochaetia bacterium | reverse complement strand
CAGAGAACAAGATCGGGAAGATATTCGAGCCCTACTATACGACCAAGGAAAATGGAACCGGGCTTGGGCTGACTCTCAGTTACAAGATAGTAAAAGAACATGGCGGGGATATAACCGTGCGGTCAAAGCAAGGCACTGGATCTCAATTCACCATTACGCTACCGGTACCCCAGAAAGAGCGCAGGATGATAAGCACTGAAACAGACCAGTCACAGCCAGATCCGCTTATGAGCGGATTCATCGATCCTGAAGCCGGATACCAGGGATTTTCATCATGAAGTTCAATATTCTGGTAGCCGATGATGAAAAGAACATACGGGAAGGCCTTGGAGAATTCCTGAAGCTTGAAGGCTATGAAGTCTCCCTTGCAGCAGATGGTCTGGAAGGGGCAAAAGCAATGGACCGGGGCGATATGGACCTTCTCATTTCCGATCTCAGAATGCCGGGGATGACGGGTACGGAACTGCTTCGCCATGTTGTATCCCGCTATCCGACTGTTCCGGTGATCCTGCTGACCGGTCATGGCACGGTTGAAGATGCGGTTGAGGCCATGCGAAATGGCGCCTATGATTTCATAACAAAACCCGTAAACCTGGACCATCTTTCCCTGCTTGTGAAAAGGGCTCTTGAGCGTCGTGAATTGTCACGGCAGAACCGCGAACTCCTGATGGAAGTAGAAAACCAGAAACGGGCTTCAAGCATAATCGGAAAGAGTCCCGAGATGCAGAAGATCTTCGATCTGATCCGCCGTGTAGCCCCCACAAAGGCCAGTATCCTTATCACCGGGGAAAGTGGTGTAGGCAAGGAACTGGTGGCAGATGCCATTCACAATCTATCGCCAAGGGCCGAGAAGGCTTTCATCAAGGTGCACTGCGCCGCCCTTGCCGAATCGCTGCTGGAGAGCGAACTCTTTGGACACGAGAAAGGTTCGTTCACCGGGGCTCAAGCCAAAAAAAAAGGCCGTTTTGAACTAGCCAATGAAGGCACGCTGTTTCTCGATGAGATTGGTGAGATAAACCAGAATGTGCAGATAAAAATCCTGCGGGTTTTGCAGGAAAAAAAATTCGAGCGTGTAGGTGGAGAAGAAACACTGGAAGTAGATGTACGCATTGTCGCAGCAACAAACAAAGATCTCAAGGAAGAGATCGGCAAGGGTACTTTCAGGGAAGATCTATACTATCGCCTCAATGTCGTAAACCTCCATGTGCCACCACTCCGTGACCGCAAGGATGATATCCCCCTTCTTGCTGGTGCTTTCCTCAATGAATTTGCCCAGGACAATGACAAGACCGTAGAAGGTTTTGACCCAAAAGCCCGAGCTGCCCTGTACGCCTACCCTTGGCCAGGCAATGTCAGGGAACTACGCAATTGCATAGAAAGTGCGGTAGTCATGGCAGCCGGCAAACTTGTTACCCTTGATGATCTTCCTCCAGGTGTCCGTACCAGCGCGGAGGAACAAATCATCAAGGTACCACCCGGATCAAGTCTGGCCGAGACAGAGAAGATACTCATCCGTGAAACGCTGGCAAGCCAGAATGGAAATAAAAGCAAGACTGCCGAAATACTGGGGATTGGCCGGAAAACCCTCTACCAGAAACTGCAGGACTACGGGTTGGAACAGGAAAGCTGATACCGCGCTCATCGATTCCGGCAATGGTGCAAGCCAACAGCTACTGTTCAGGCACCCATCGTAATCCGCCTGGCCAAAGCCCTGCGGCGGGGGTCCTCATCGGATAGGGCGGCCTGCATGGCGGTTCTGAACACAGGATCTTCCGTTGCACGGGCGGCCTCGAGAATGGCATCCTTTACCTCAGGTCCTGAACGCTCGTAAGCCCCTGCTATTTCCGCAGCGCCTTGGGCAAGACCCAGAACTCCTGCAGCCCTCACGCAAGCACCGACAACAACCGGGTCCGGATCACAGAGACCTTTTCTCAGGAAAATCCATACACTACGTCTTCCGGAGAGACCAAGCAACCTGGCCGCAGCGGCCCGTTCGGTGGCTGGACCGGATCCTGTTAGTATTGTCCCCAGAGTGAATACATCATTACCCTGAGGTTCAGCCAAAGGTCTTTCCGCAAAGGATCGGAGTGGGCCGGATCTTGTTGCCGGGTGCTCACGAACAATCTGCTCCGTGGAAGCCCGGCCTGAACTGCCGGCAGGGACATCTGCCAGTACTGAAAGTGCTTTATACGCCCTTGCAATTTTGGCAAAGCGACCGGCCGTATTTGGATCACGTGAAGAATCAGGATGCAGTTTCATGCTCAGATTTCTGTATGCACGCTTGATCTCTTCTGATGGCGCGCCTGGTTCCAGGCCAAGAGCCACATACATGGCACGATTGCTCATGGCTTGCTGTCCATGGCTAGTTGATCAGAAAGTCCTGATCGGGCCGACAGTTCACCGAGCAATCCCTCAAGAAGGATTGAAATATCGGCGGCGGCGGATTCATCACCCCTGCGGGCAGCATCAGCAGCGGAAGCAAGCAGTTCATCCAGTTCCACCGACAAAGAAGAATCCATGACCACTCCGGCAGCTTCCCTTCTGGCTCTATCGGCAAGGGACAGTGCCCGGTCAATTGGAGGCAGACTGTTGGTAGTACCATCGAACAACACCACAGACTGCTCTGCACCGGTATCCAGATCCTTGGCCTTCACCATCAACATATCGCCTTCATCGATTGAAAACTCCACCATGATCCGTGGATCTCCCTTTGGAGCCTTCCGGATGCCTGGCAGGAGGAATCTACCAACCGACACATTGGCAGAAGCCATAGGACCATCACCCTGCAAGACATGCATTTCAACCGATTTCTGGAAATCTTCCACGGTAGTGAAGACTTTGCGTCCTGTGGCCGGCAGAGCCTCATTCTTTTTTATGAGGGATACAAAGCGACCGCCGTCTATTTCCAAACCGAAAGTCCTGGAACAGACATCACTGAACGACAGGCCTGTCAATCGTCCTTCGAGACGGGCTGCTTCGACAGCCGCACCAAGGGCAACGATTTCTTCTGGATTGACACGTGTATCCGGAGTCCTGCCTATGGATTCCTTGAGCATTGCAGAAACCAGAGGTATCCGGCTGGAACCACCTGACAATACCAGGGCATCCACCTCACTGTTTGCAACACCAGCCTCAGACAGCACCCGTTTCACGAGCAACAGACTTCTCTGCACGAAAGGAATGGCAAGCTCTTCGAACTCTGTCCTGCTGATTCTGAGACTGGGATGCACCACACCTCCTGGTCCCTGCAAGAAGGGTACAGACACTGTGGTTTCTGTCCTGGTCGACAGCTCTATCTTTGCTTTCTCGCAAAGATCAGTCAGCATCCTTGAAAGATAGGGATCTCCTGTATCATTTATTCCGTACTGGGAAATGAACCTGGTCCTGGCCAACCCGTACAAGGCCTGGTCAAGATCCATTCCACCAAGGGCATCATCGCCTTCACTGGCTAGCACCCTGCAACTACCACCCCTGGCTTTGAGCACTGTTGCATCGAAGGTACCCCCGCCAAAGTCATAAACAAGAACCAGCCGTTCTGTCTCATCCCTGGATACAGCCCAGGCCCGTGCAAGGGCTGCTGCGGTTGGCTCGTTCATTATACGGGCGGCTCTGAGCCCGGCCTTCCGGGCCGCCTCCCGGACAGCCCGCCTCTGTGGATCGCTGAATCTTGCTGGAACGGTTATGACCGCTTCACGGATCTCGATCCCTAGATATGCTTCGGCATCGTGCCTGACCTTGTTCAGAATGGCTGCTGCAAGACTCTCGCAACTTTCTCCTTTACCACGCAGATCCACTCTAGAATCTTTTCCCAGTCGTCGTTTGATACCGAATACGGCAGATGCAGGATCAGCCATGGCCTGGCTTTTTGCCGATACACCTACAAGAGTCTCGCCTGATTCGCTCAGGGCTACCACAGATGGAGTGGAGCGTTCTCCCCTGTCATTGGGAAGTATGACCGGCATATCGCCATCCATCCAGGCTGCCAGCGTATTGGTGGTACCAAAGTCGATGCCGATTATACCGGGCATTTCAGACTTCTCCCCGGCCTTCCGCTGGATTGCCGCCAGCGGCTATTGCCAGATCCACTTCTGCTATGGTGGCTTTCAGTTTGGCTGCGATGATGTCACTTGAGAATCCACGTTTGTGCAAACGGGCGACACGCTCTGAAAATGAATCATCGAAAACAAGAGGCTTTTCAGAAAAACGTATGAACGGTACAGATGAGGATTGTTCTGGAACCTCCGATGACAAAGGCTGGACAAGCGGTCGGGCTGACTGTTCCAGTTCCAAGGGTGCCGGAAGACCTTCCAGGGACGCTACTTCCGGAGATGAAAGTAATTGATCAGGCAACGAAGATCTTCCAGTTGATGACGATACAGGTTCTGACAATGGCTGGGGTGCCCGTACAATTGACTGGTAAGTAGGAGGGAAAGACTTGCCAACAGTTTTATTGACACTGACACTGTCATTTGACAGCATCACAATCCGTTTGTCGGCCTCGGCAATACATTCCTTCAATTCACGGAGGCGATCCTCTATCAATGTAATATTACGGTCAGCACTTCCGTCAAGTTCTACGATCAATGCTCCTATTTCCCGTCTGACTCTTGATATGGAATCACCGTCATCCAGGGAGCGCATTACCTTCAAGCGTACCCATACGATAAGCAGGATTGAAACGAGGATCTGGATTGCGATGAGTACGAGCAGGTAGTTCATGAATTCATCCAGAAATATCGATATGACCACCCAATGCGGGGTCCTTGATCGTTTCTTTGCCAGGTTTATCCTCACCGGATTCTTCCCGGTTCTGCTCCCCACCCTGACGACCCGAAGAGGCCTCGGCGTCGGTCTTGATGGCTTCCGTCTGAACCTCGTCGTCTTCGGCCCGCCTTACCGATTTTGCCGCTTCATCCTTCTGTTTCTGGACAACAGCTCCATGTATGGATTGGTGGAGCACAGCCCCTTCCTTCAAGGCCAATTGTTCCTTGCCAACCTTGTCCAGTTGAAGAAACAGAGCCTGAAGATCAATAGGCTTAATCGCCATCAGTAGATCCCCGTTTGAGCAACTCTTCATCTACTTCTTCGTATTTTGTGGATTTGATGAGCATGTTATCAAGATAGAAAGTAATGGCTTTATGTTCGTTCTTTATCTCTTCCCTGACATCACGGATGATGATCTTTGCTCCTGGATATATCCTGCCGGACACACTTACCTTGCCCCGCACTTTCAGGTTGTTCAGATACGACATGATTGAATCATACTCTGCCCTAAGCACAGTATATTCACCAACCAACTCCACCCGTTTATGGATCAGTTCATCCAGTACTGCCTGCTTTTCTTCGGATAGTACCTTCTTGGTTTTCTTGAGATCATTGAGAGTGGAGATGTTTTTCTCAAGTTCATCCTTCTGTTTTTCAATGACCGTCATCTTGACACCGAGTTCATCCAGACGGGACTTGCTTTTGGGATCACTGCCGACTTCCAGTATCGTCTCTGCACCACCGGTAGCAGTGCCAATGCTCTTGGCATTGATCTCCTCACAGGCACGATAGCGTCCGCCAATGATTGCAGCATGTTTACCGCCGGAACAGATGATGCGCCTGTCGGCGGTGATATCGGAATTGATGATGCTCTGGGTAACAATTACATTGTTGCCGGCCACCACCTGGGCGTTCTCTATGAACTTTGCCCAGACATTCTTGCCGGCAGTAACCGTACCTGATCCTTTTCCTGCAACACCTTGATGGAAAATCACATCCCCTTCAGCGGCTACCTCTGCACGTCCTACATTACCCTTGACTTCTATATTGCCTGTTGCTTTTACAGAGAACCCGTCTTCGACATTTCCATTTACAACGATGGTACCAAGGAAGAACTGGTTGCCAGTTTTAAGATCTACATCACCATTGATTGTGTATACGGTCTCGACATTTATCTTACCGTTTATGAAGGTGGCTTCACCGTTCACATCGGCAATTACGGTAAGCCCGTCATCACTGGCATGAACATTCTTGCCAAGTGGCAACGCATTGTCCTTGCCATTCTTGGCCTGCAGCATCTTGCCGGTAACGGTACGGCCAGGGATACCCTGTTTGGCTGGAACCTTCCGTGCCAGGGCCTGTCCTTCCACCACGTTCTGGACCAGATGCAGCTCCTTGTAATCAACCTTGCCGTTCTTTTCTTCAATGTGAAGTTTTGACCGATCTGTCTCGAACATGAACTGGACTTTTGCATCCTCACCATTCTGGGGTTTCTGCCCGACTGCAACAAGTACCGGTTCCTTGTAGCGGGGTTTATCCTCAAGTTCCTGTACAACTTCCTCCAGCAGCCCGAAGACCACTTTATTGTTTCGCAGATAAGCCAGGATGATATCTCGGGATAGATCGCAGCCGCCAGCCTGAGGTGCAGTAAGAATGACCCGTGCTTCCATTTCCTGGGCAACAAGTTCAACAGTCATCAAGGCATCTGCAGCAGGATTGGGAATAAAGGAGCCTACACGCACCCACACGCCTGAAGCGGATTTTACCGCCTCGGCAACAAGGGATTCATCAAAATCATGAACTGCCCTTGCATGCAAGCGTTCTACAGCCTGGCGCGCAATTACCCGCTTTCCACGGCCTATGGGTGCGGTTACCTTGAGCAGCGCACCATCTGTTGCCAGTCTGACGAAAACCTCTCCATCCTGAACACGCACGATTGATACCATTTCGGCCGGAATGTCCAGACCGGTATCAAAATCTTCCTCGACAGTGGCTTCGATTTTTTTCTTGCCTGAAGTTTCGTAGACGTTGATCTTCCAGGGTTTGCGGCCAACGCCCATAAAGCCTGTGCCACCTTTTTCAATCACCTCATATTCAAGGCTTGATACAGGACAGTCAAGTTGTACAGAAGCGTTTTTCAGAGCATCTTCAAGGGTATTGCCTTCGGCTTCAACGGAACGTTTGTCGCCGTCCTCATCCAGATATCGGCGCATCAATTCCCGAACGGCATCGAGTCCTATGCGCTCTGCCATATCAGGTTATTCCCCTGCGCACATTGGTGAGTTTGGCCCGCAAACGCAGAATCGCCTTGGTATGTAATTGGCTGATACGTGATTCAGTTACTTCAAGAACCTTGCCGATTTCCTTGAGGGTAAGGTCTTCGTAGTAGTACAACACCAGGACCTTTTTTTC
>JAVEXH010000143.1:0-7201 GCA_034004175.1 Spirochaetia bacterium | reverse complement strand
TCGAGGCACTGCCTGAATACATAGAGGACACTGACTTCGATGCGGACGGACTGGATTCATCGTTTGAAGATGAGTTGCTTCCTGATGTGCCTGGCGGATTCGACGAACCGGATCTGCCACTGGATGCCCTGGACTCCATGCTTGAACCTGATGCAGAACCTGGTGCTGAGAATCCGTCCATGCCTTCTGCGGAAAAACCGGGCAAGAAAGATACTAAAGAAAAACCAGAGGCCGGCGTGGATCCCTTTGGCGAGGAAGCTGCCCGGTTGTACCGCTATCTGAAAGATCTCTCCCTGAGCCTGCCCCCCGAAAAGAAGCAGGCCATGGATGCGAGCGGTGTTTCGGCAAAGCTGGACGCCATCATCGAGCACAGCGCGGGTGGCAAACCCCCGGAAGCAGTGCCCGGTGAGATCTGCGGGGTGCCAGTGTCGCCACGGCTTGCCAAGCTTATAGAATTCATGCGACGGGAGAAGCAACATGGCGGAAAGTGAAAAAATAAGGAAGCTGAGGACCTATATCAGTTCCATGCCCAGTCTGCCTACCACGGTCGCCAAGGTGCTCGAGGTGTGCAACAATCCGCGTACGAGTCCCATCGACCTGGACAAGGTCATAAGCCTTGATCCGGTGCTGATGGGCAAGGTGCTCAAACTGATCAACTCGGCGTACTATGGGCTCCAGAACAAGGTGACCAGCCTGGTCCGGGCCATCATCATGCTCGGGGTGAATACCGTGAAGAATCTGGCCCTCAGTACCGCGGTGCTGGACCGGTTGGTTGACAAGAACGGTTTCAGGGCCTTGAACATGGAAGGCTTCTGGCGGCACTCCCTCTGTGTAGGAGTGGTGGCCAAGATGATAGCCGCCCAGAAGGGCGTGGAAACCACCAGGCGGGATGAATATTTTGCCGCCGGCCTGCTGCACGACATCGGCAAGATACCCATGAACAATGTGCTCTCCGAGGATTACATCCGCGCCATGGGCCTGGCCGACATGGAACGCATACCCCTGTATCTTGCCGAGAAGCGCGCCCTGGATATCGACCACGCAGAGGTCGGGGGCATGATAGCCGAAGCCTGGCACCTTGACGGTCCCATAGCCGATGCCATCAGGTATCACCATGACTATGGCACCTATGAAGGGCCCAACATGCAGATAGTCCTGGCAGTGGCGGTGGCCGATTATTATGCAAGCCGGGAAGGTGTCGGCTTCTCTGGCTGTCTGTATCCAGAAAAACTTGGTCCCGAAGTATACGAAAAACTGGGAGTGCCCAAGGTCTGGCTGGAAGGCATAGACGAAGCGGTCTCTGCCGCGATAGAAAAGGCATCGATATTTCTCAGGATCAAGTAATCAAGAGCCAGCAGCCAGGGGCAAGCAGCCGGAGTGGCAGTGCGAGGGGAAGCAATGTTCAATATCAAGATCTGGGGTGACAGGGGGTCGATGCCGGTACCCGGTCCGGATACGGTAGTCTTCGGCGGGAATACCTCGTGCATCGAGATACGCTGCGGCAAGCGGCTTCTCATCATAGATGCCGGATCGGGGATACGAAGCCTGGGCGACTGGCTGGTGCGCAACGAACTGAAGAACGGCCCCATCGATGCGGACATCTTCCTGACCCACACCCATTGGGACCACATCATGGGCTTTCCCATGTTCACGCCGATTTATGTACCTGGCACAACCCTCAGGATACGCGGTCCTGTCAACTTCGAGGACGAGACCCTGGAACAGGTCATTGGTTCCCAGCTCTCGTACCGCTACTGGCCGGTACGGCAATCGGAACTGGCCGCGAAGATCTCGTACCAGAGCCTGCGGGAGACCGAGCTGGATCTGGGGGACGGTGTGGTCGTGAAGACCAAATACCTGAACCATCCGGTGCTGTGCCTCGGCTACCGTATAGAATACGAAGGCAAGGCTTTTGTCACTGTCTATGACCATGAACCTTTCGTGAATCTTTTCCCTACTGATCCTGCCCACCCTGATTATGACAAGGCCATAGCCGAGGAAGGTGACCTCGCAGCCAGGGAAGAAAACGCCCGGATCGAGGCCTTCTACAAATCCGCTGATCTGCTGATCCACGATACCCAGTACACAGCCAAGGAATATGCTGCGGGCAAGCAGGGTTGGGGACATTCCACCTACGAACATGCCATCAATGCGGCCAACAGGGCCAAGGTCAGGCATCTCATACTCTTCCACCACGATCCGAACCGCACGGATACCGAACTCCAGGAACTGGAGTTGTTCTACCAGGCCCGCCTGCGTGGCAAGACGGCCATGGCCGTTGATGTTGCCCGGGAAGGCCTCTCCCTGTCCCTGTAAGGAGTTCCGTCATGTCAATCAACATCGCAACCGCCTTTGCACCGGCCACGGTGGCAAATGTAGCCGTGGGTTTCGACGTCCTGGGGTTCCCCGTGGACGGCGTCGGAGATACCGTGACCGCGGAACGCCTCTGGCCAGCCGCCGGCGATGTTCCGTCGGTTACCATTGCAAGCATAACGGGTGTGGTATCCGGACTCCCTCTGGACGCCAGCCGGAACACCGCAGGCATAGTGTTGCAGAATCTGGTGAAGGCACTGGATCTGCCTTTCGGTTTCAGGCTTTCTGTTGACAAGGGGATTCCGCTTTCAAGCGGCATGGGAGGCTCGGCTGCCAGTTCCAGCGCGGCTCTGGTGGCGGCAAACGCCTTGCTGGACAAGCCACTGGATCTCGAAACCCTGCTGGGATTTGCCCTGTCCGGTGAGGAACTGGCCAGCGGCTGTGCCCATGGCGACAATGTAACACCCTGCCTCTACGGCGGTCTGGTGATACTGCGTTCGGTCAGCCCTGTAGACGTAGTAAAGGTACCGCTGAAGGAACCGCTGTATGCAGCTCTGGTCCACCCGCACCGTGAACTGGATACCAGGACCAGCCGGGGTGCCCTGCCGGCGGAACTGCCTCTGCGGGACTACGTGGCCCAGTCTTCCCGCCTGGCTGCCTTCATGGTGGCCTGCTGCACCGGAGATTCTGCCTTGATGTCCCGGTCCCTGGAGGATGTCCTGGTAGAACCCCGCCGGGCACGGTTGATACCCGCTTTCGGTGCTGTAAAGCATGCAGCCCTGCGTGCTGGTGCCCTCGGCTGCTCCATATCCGGTTCCGGCCCTTCGGTATTTGCGCTGTGCAGGACCCAGGCCGAGGCAGGCACGGCAGGCGCGGCCATGACCGCAGCCTGGAAAGCCGCCGGCGTGGACAGCGATGTCTGGGTGTCCGCCCTCAGCCGGGAAGGTGCCCGCATCATATCGACAAACCCGGAGGGGAACAGATGAAGTTCATAAGTACCCGCGGCGCCTGCGCTCCCGTCAGCGCATCGGAAGCCATACTGGCCGGACTTGCTCCGGACGGCGGATTGTACATCCCCGAAGGCTTCCCGGCCCTGTCGAGACAGGCCCTGGAACCTGGCATGCCCTATGCCGCCAGGGTGGCCCTGGCCCTTGCGCCGTATTTCAGCGGAGATCCGCTGGAAGACAGGCTGCCTGACATCTGCGAGGATGCCTTCTCCTTCCCTGTGCCGATGGTGGACCTGGGAAGTACCCCCGCCAAGGTGCTGGAACTCTTCCACGGCCCTACCGCAGCCTTCAAGGACTTCGGCGCCCGTTTCCTGGCCAGGTCCATGGAGGCCCTGGTAACAGGCGCAGGCTTTCTCCCTGCCGCAGCCGGAATTTCCCCGGGAAGTGACAGCTTGACCATACTGGTGGCAACCTCCGGTGACACTGGCGGAGCGGTTGCAGCCGCCTTCCACAGGCGCAAAGGCATCTCGGTGCGGGTGCTGTTTCCCGAGGGCGGTGTATCCGGCAGGCAACAGAAGCAGCTGACCTGCTGGGGAGACAATGTGCGTTCCTACGCGGTCCGGGGCGACTTCGACGATTGCCAACGGGTGGTCAAGGAGGCTTTCCAGACCCCCGCTCTGGTAAAACAGCACCGGCTGTCATCGGCCAACAGCATCAACCTCGGCCGCCTGCTTCCCCAGGCAGCCTATTACATCCATGCTTCGGTTGAGTTCCAGGCAGCGACAGGTAAGAAGCCCCTGCTGGTCATACCCAGCGGCAATGTCGGCAATGCGGTGGGTGCCTACTGGGCGCGGATGATGGGTGCCCCCATAGGCGACATCGTAATGGCGGTGAACGCGAACCGGACCATCCCGGATTTCCTGGAAAGCGGTGAATACCGTCCAAGGCCAGGTGTGAAGACCATAGCCAATGCGATGGACGTGGGTGCCCCCAGCAACCTGGAGCGCCTGCGCTCCCTGTATCCGGATATAGCCGGCTTCAGGCAACAGGTCAGGGCCTGGAGCGTATCCGACGAGCAACTCCGCCAGACCATCCGCCGGGTGTACGGCGAGTGTGGTTATGTGCTCTGTCCCCACACCGCCGCCGGCGAATGGGTCAGGCAGAACCACTTCCCCGACGCAGCGGCCATCCTGGTGTCCACGGCCCATCCGGCCAAATTCGAGACCGTCGTGGAGCCGCTGATAGGCAGGCAACTGGAGGTTCCGCAGGCTTTGGCTGCTCTACTCGATGCCCCGGGAAGTTTCGAGACCATCAATCCGGAATTGGGCGAACTGTTCCCCTGAGTCGCTTCAAATGGATAAGACCGGTGGTGGCAGGGATCGGGAGGTTTTTGATTACTCCACCCGGTCCTTTATGACCGGGAAGGCTTCCCGCCATTTCCTGGCTGCTGTAGTGTCGATCTGTACGGAGAAGACACCCTCGGCGTCTCCGCAGTACAGCAGTTCCTCGCCCCGGGGACCGATGACCGACGAGTCTCCGGAATACACGGCGGCAGGCTCGCTGCCTGTCCGGTTAACTCCGATCATGAAGGCCTGGTTTTCCACGGCTCTGGCCTTGAGGAGGGCACGCCACTGGTCGGCCCGGCCCTTGCCCCAGGCGGCGATCACGCAGTACGCGTCTACGGCCGGTGCATCGGCCCAGAAATGATAGGGAAAGCGCAGGTCGTAACAGATGGCCTGGGCTACCCGCAGTGTATCATCCACGCCCGCCTTGGCTGCCCTGCCGGGGCCAAGCTGGTAGTTTGCCCGGGTGGTTCCCGGTGTGTAGCCGGCTTCCTCCCCGGAGTGTGAAAACAGGTGCCGTTTGGCATAGACCCCCGCGATCCTGCCTTCTGGATCAAAGGTGAATGCCCTGTTCTGGCCATCCTGCACACCGCCGGCGGTAATCCAGCATGCGCGTTCGCTGGCCAGGCCTGCAAAGTAGCCGAAATCCTTTTCGCCCCAGGTGCTGGCTTCAGCATTCATGGTGAAGCCTGACAGGCTCATTTCGGGAAAGACAAGCCAGTCACAAGCCGGCGCAGTTGCGAGCAATGCGCTGATCTTGTCCCTTGATGCGTCGCGGTCTTCCCATATCGGGGCATACTGGACCAGGCTTATGCGCATGGCTTACTCCGGGTTTGCGGTTTGACTGATCAAAACTATCATGAATCAGGGCTGTCTTCAAGTTTTCCATTCCATCCTATGTTGGAGTTACTCATAAGATCTGGCAAGGAATCCAGTCTGCACTTGACATTGGGTACTCCGGCACTCAACAATGCGGCGCTTATGGATGAAACGCAAACCACAGCTGCCAGATTGCTGCCCACTATCCGGACAGCCGTTCTTGCCGGGATCAAAACAACCCTGTTCCTTGCCAGGATCATGATTCCGGTGAGCCTGGCGGTAGCCCTGCTCGGCTGGACGGGATTGTTGGCGCGCCTTGCCGGCCTGCTGGCACCGTTGATGGATATGCTCGGCCTGCCTGGCGAAGCAGCTCTTGTCCTTGTCAGTGCCGTCCTGCTCAATGTCTACAGTGCCATAGCGGTGATCGAGACCTTGGCGCTGTCGATGCGTGAAATCACCATCCTGGCCATCATGACCGTCATTGCCCATAATCTGCCGATAGAGACTGCCGTCATGAAAAAGACCGGATCCTCGGCGGTGAAGATGATGGTCCTCAGGTTGGGCTGGGCTCTGGTAATTGGGTTTGTCCTCAATCGCGTCCTGCCCATAGACAATACGTCCAGGCTAGCTCTTGTTGCGGGACTGGCCAGACCAGCCTTCCTGCCCATGCTGGGGAATTGGGCCCTTGCGACACTGGGCTTGATGGCTAAGATACTTCTGCTGGTGTGCGGCATCATGACTGCCCAGCGGCTCATGGAAGAGTTCAAGGTGACCTATCATCTGTCACGCCTGCTGTCGCCTCTCATGCGTATCTTCGGCCTCAGCGATGACACGAGCTTCCTGTGGCTGGTCGTCAATGTGGCTGGCTATGCCTATGGGGCAGCGGTGATCATGGACAAGGTGAACAATGGCAAGATGAAGCCCCGGGAGGCTGATCTGTTCAACCACCACGCCAGCCTCTCGCACAGCCTCTTCGAGGACACCGCCCTCTATTTGTCCATCGGAGTTTCCTTGTTCTGGCTGACCGTACCGCGTTTGATGGCGGCGACATTCGTCGTCTGGGTCGAGAGGATACGGCGGCATCGCTTCCGCCGCTCCTTCAGAGTCGGTACCATCTAGCTGGAGTTACCAGGAACACAGGAACTTCAGAGGCCTTGATACAGGAACCAGTCGGAGAGGATGCCGAACAGCGATATCACTCCCCCCGATTCCAGCCCCAGCATCACGACAAGTCCGACCGGCAGAATGAGACGGCGGGCTTTGAAGTGCTGGCCTTTGATGGCACCACGGATCAAGGGTATGGCTGACAAGGCGGCAAGGATGGCCCAGGTGACAAGAGCTGCCGTGGCTGCTCCGTCGGGATTCCTGCCCATGAAGGACTTCAGTTGCATGCCCCAGCGGGCAAAGGTGCCGTTCAGGGCTGTAAGTCGGCCAAAGGCCATTGCCAGGCCCAGCACCACCAGCAGGAGCCCCGAGGCTATGCGGACTTCCTTGCCGCGTTTCTTGAACCAGTTCATGATCGGGCTCATGCGCTCGAAGAAGAGGCCGGCCAGCAGGAAGGGCACGGCAAGACCCGCGGAGTAGGAACCCAGCAGCAAGGCTGCTTCAGGAGCACGGCCGGAGCGGGAGGCCACCAGTAGTATGGATGCCAGTATTGGTCCGATACAGGGGGTCCAGCCGGCGCCGAAGGCCATGCCCACTACGAAGGAGCCTGCAGCTCCTGCGGGTTTCGTGCTGACCTGGGCACGGACTTCACGGTTGAGGGCTTTGAATATGTCG
>JAVEXH010000142.1:0-7206 GCA_034004175.1 Spirochaetia bacterium | reverse complement strand
CCGGAGACCCGGAGTACGTATGACCCAGTTCTTCCAGCAGATGGTCAATGGTTTGTCGATCGGCAGCGTATATGCGCTTATGGCGGTCGGCTATTCACTTGTCTATTCCATCATGAATTTCTCCAACTTTGCCCATGGCGGTGTCATCATGCTGGGAGCCTATTTCGGTTTCTATTCGATGACCCTGCTCAAGCTGCCGTTCCTGGCCGCCTTTGCCCTGGCTTCCCTGGGTACTGCTGCCCTGGCCATCCTGATAGAGCGGGTTGCCTACCGGCCACTCAGGATACGCAAGGCTCCTTTCCTGTACTTCATCATTTCTGCCATGGGTGCGTCTATCTTTCTTGAGAACATTGTCATAGCCACCATAGGCCCTACCTTCCGTACCTATCCACAGGTTTTTTCCCGTTCGCCCCTGTCGCTCTGGGGCCTGTCCATAGGCCGGCTTGATCTGATCATGTTCGTTGTCTCGGCGATATGCCTGATCGGCCTGGTCGCCTTCATCGAGCTTACCAGAACGGGGAAGGCAATCCGGGCAGCCTCCTACAACATGAAAGCTGCCGCCCTCATGGGCGTGAACACCGACAGGGTGGTCATGACTGTTTTTGGCCTTGGCGGCTTCCTGGCCGGTGTCGCCGGCGTATTTTTCGGCATGAAATACACCGTCTATCCACAGATAGGCGTCATTACACTTAAATCCTTCATTGCGGCGGTTTTCGGAGGCCTTGGGAGCCTGCCCGGCGCGGTGCTCGGATCGGTGATACTCGGAACCCTTGAAACCTACGTGGCTGGCTACCTGTCATCCCAGTTCAGGGACCTGATAGCCTTTGTGATCCTGATCGGCGTCCTGGTGTTCAGGCCTACGGGCATCATGGGCAAACCGTCGGAAGACAAGGCGTAGGAGGCAGTATGGACTACTACATTCAGGGCATTTTCATGCTCGCGGGGATCAATCTGATTGCCGTGCTTGGCCTCAGCCTCCTTACGGGCTTTACAGGGCTCTTTTCTTTCGGGCATGCAGGGTTCATGGCCATTGGCGCCTACACGGCCGCTATCATGACCAGCATGCTCAAGCTGCCCTTCATTGTTGGCATTGTAGCCGCGGGTGTGATGGCAGCCATCTTTGCCTGGGGCATAGGGCGCATGACCCTGAAGCTCAAGGGCGACTACTTCTGCATAGCCACCCTTGGTTTCGGCGAGGCCATACGGCTCATCCTGGACAACTTCCAGGGCCTCGGTGGTTCCCGGGGCTGGCCCGGCGTACCGGCCTATACCACACTCGGCAACATCCTCATTGCCGTGGTGATCGGCGTGGTGTTCCTGTCAAACCTGGTAAAGTCCCGGCACGGACGAAATCTTGTTGCCGTGCGTGAAGAGGAACTAGCAGCCGAGTTGGCAGGCATCAATGTGGTCCGCTACAAGATGCTGGCCCTTATCATCAGCGCCATCTATGCTGGTGTTGCTGGAGCCTTCCTGGGGCACTACATGACCTTCATACAGCCCAAGATGTTTGCCCTCATCAAATCCACGGAACTTACCATCATAGTCATCTTCGGTGGCCTGGGAAGCATCTCCGGTTCGGTGCTCGGAGCGGTGATCCTGACCTTCCTGCCGGAGATGCTGCGCGCGGTGGACAAGTGGCGACTGGTAGCCTACGGTGCGGCGGTCATCCTGATCATGATAAGCCGGCCCCGAGGGCTCATGGGCGGCATGGAACTGACTCCAGCCGGGATACGCAAGATACTAGCCGAGCGGAAGGCCAAGAAGGCTGCCACCGGAAGGAGCGCACCGTGAACGACGACGGTACCAATATCCTCGAGGTGAAGAACCTCACCAAGCGCTTCGGCGGCCTGGCTGCAGTGGCGGATGTCAGTTTCTCGGTCCGTGACGGCGGTATAATCGGATTGATCGGCCCCAACGGTGCGGGCAAGACCACCATCTTCAACCTGATCACCGGCGTGTACAAGGTAACCGAGGGCTCGGTCATGTTCGAGGGCAAGCCCATAACCGACATGGAGCCCTACAGGATCGCCGACAGTGGTGTAACCAGGACCTTCCAGAACATCCGCCTGTTCAAGAACCTGTCAGTGTACGACAACGTATTCACCGCCTGCCACCTTTCAGCTAAATACAGTCTTCCGGAAGCCATACTACGCTTGCCCCGATTCCGCAGGGAAGAAAAACTGCTCAAGGAGAAGGCTGCCAATCTTCTGGAGATAGTAGGCCTGCAGGACCGTGCCGATGTGATAGCCAGCAATCTGCCATACGGCCTGCAACGGCGGCTGGAGATAGTGAGGGCTCTTGCTCTGGATCCACGGTTGCTGCTTCTGGACGAGCCAGCCGCCGGCATGAATCCCGACGAGACAGAGCATCTGATGCAGCTGATAGGCGATATCCGCAAACGATTCAAGCTGTCGGTGCTGGTGATAGAACACCACATGGATCTGGTCATGGGCCTCTGCGAGCGCATAGTAGTACTCAATTTCGGCATCAAGCTGGCTGAAGGGGCCCCAAGCGAGATCCGCGGTGATCCCAAGGTCGTGGAAGCCTATCTGGGTACATCATCAGGAGAAGAACAATGCTGAAGGTAAGCGACCTGCATGTATCATACGGCGGCATCAGGGCCCTCAAAGGCGTATCCCTTGAGGTGAACCAGGGCGAGATCGTTACCATCATCGGTGCCAACGGGGCCGGCAAGTCCACTCTGCTGAATGCCATCTCGGGCTTCCTGAAGCCAGGTTCGGGTTCCATTTCCTTCAGGGACAGGGCTTTGCCACGGCGACCGGACCGTATCGTAAAGGCCGGGATCTGCCATGTTCCCGAAGGCCGGCTTATCTTTGCCAACCTGACTGTGGAGGACAACCTGCACATGGGTTCATTCCTGCGCAACGACAAGGCGGCAATGGCGGCTGATCTGGAGCGGGTTTTTACCCTGTTCCCCCGCCTTCAGGAACGCATCAAGCAGAGCGCGGGTACTCTGTCCGGTGGTGAGCAGCAGATGTTGGCCATGGGTCGGGCCTTGATGACCAACGGTGACCTGGTGCTGATGGACGAGCCTTCGCTGGGTCTTGCCCCGCTGCTGGTGCAGACCGTCTTTGACATCATCGAGGAGTTCAGAAGCCTGGGCAAGACCATCCTGCTGGTGGAGCAGAACGCCTACAAGGCCCTGGACGTGGCCGATCGTGCCTATGTACTTGAACAAGGCCGGATAACTCTGGAAGGCCCGGCTTGTGATGTAAAGGCAAATCCGGCCGTTCGCGCTGCCTACCTTGGCACCGAGTCCAAGGCTGGGGGTTGAGTCAGAGCCGCGCACGGAAGTGGAGTCCGGATACTGAAGACCGGGTACTGAAGTCCGGGCTAAAGGCAGAATGCTTGTCTCCTACCGGAAATACATATATTATTGATGGATGTTGATCAAATTGGTCAGATACTTTATGTCAAAGCACCTGTTGCTGCCATTGATTGCTGCAGTGGGTGTTTTTACTTTTCTGGTGCTGGTTCTAGTACCGGAAATAGCCGGGAATACTGATGACAAGCCGCAACTGGCTTCTGCCATGGCCTCATCCGGTTTTCCCGAACCGGTATTGCCGGGTCTGCCCGGCTTTGCTCCGCTGGAAGCTCTTGAAGGCCCCATTCGGATTGGTATACAGCCTGGCCACTGGCGCATAGACGAACTGCCCGAAGAACTGGCACGGCTGCGCACCAGCACAGGCGCCGCGTATGGCTCGTTGCGCGAGCTTGATCTGAATCTGGCGGTTTCACGCCTGCTGGTTGCCAGCCTGACTGCTGCAGGCCACCAGGCTGAACTGATTCCAGCGGCCATACCCGCCGGCTACCGGGCGGATCTGTTTGTGTCGGTGCATGCAGACCGGGCAGACAGGCCGGACCGGCGTGGCTGGAAGCTGTCACCGCCCTGGCGGCCAAGCCGTCGGTCCAGCGAACTGGCCGAGTCCATGTCAGCGGCCTTCCGGGAATCCGGCCTGCCCCAGGACTACAACGGGATCACAGCCAACATGCGTGGCTACTTCGGCTTTTCCTGGTGGCGCTTCAGCAATGCCTTGTCTCCATACACCCCGGCCGTGCTGGTTGAGATGGGTTTCATGGGCAACGAGGCTGATCGCATCCGTATGCGTGATCAGCCTGAGTTCTATGCCGACATACTGTTCAAGGGTATCGAATCGTTCCTGGAAAATTACGACAGGGAAGATCTTGATGCCTTGACCCCTATCCTGCACCCGGTACGGTATGCAGGTGTCGATGGTGTGGCGGCAAGGGGTTCGCCTTCCTTCGGGTCTGCCGTCCTCGAACGCTACGAAGCAGGCCGCCGGCTTATGCCCGTGGACACCGCGGGTGACGGGTGGTACGAGGTGTTCTCCCGGGGGCTGTGGCGGGGAGTGTGGATACACGAGAGCGAGCTGGACTAAGCGTTCCTGTCAAAGCGGGTGCCCCACATGGCAGACCAAGTTTCGATATCAAGTGTTGTCTGGCCTTTTTCCAGCCAGTCAACAAACAGGGGAGCCAGGTTCCGGAAGGCAAGCGGTGCAAGCCGGGGTGATTTCAGGAATCGGTCAATCATTTCAGGTTCCAGGGATTCTGCCCTCATTGCCAACCCAAGCCTCTGGGCCTCGGTGGCGTTGTGTTCCTGTTCAATCTGACCGGCATACGGTTTGAGCAGCAACCGCTTGCCAAGACTGGAAGCCTCGCTGGCCAGTGAGAATCCTGCATTGGCTATCACCGAAGCACAGCGTCCCAGATCTTCCAGGAATCCGGTCCGGTCCTCTTTCCTGAACACCAAATTTCCTGTATCTCCGGATTGATGGCCATATAAGCAGCCGCCATTAAGCTGGTTGCCATAGACGATGAAACGGTAACCTTTGACCATCGCCAAGGCAGGTAGATAAACCTGAGGATCCTCCCAGGGCAAGTAGACAAGGACGCTTTCTTCATCCTCTTCGGACGTATCCACCGGCTGCACAAAGGGAGGGATTACATTTTTATGGTATGGATGCCAATGGATACCGAGCATCAAGTCCGCAGGGGCCAGCCACCGGAAGGTCAGCCGTTCATACCATCTTGAATCCGGGGCAGGAACCTCGGGGTACAGGTAGGCATACATATGGCACATACCAACTGAAGGGATGCCGTGCAACCTGGCGTACCAGGCTGTCAGTGGCTCGTAATCTGTAACAACCAGGTCATATTTTTCGGCAGGCACGGCCCGCAATAAATCGCCAAGAAACCGGAAGGGCCTGGATGAGAGTATGGTAGCCACTGCGCTCATCCTGCCTTTGCTGTTGTTGGCAAATGAAAAACCGTCAAAGCGCAGGAAAGGCTGGAGGGCATCTGCGTTCATTACCGGTTTGCCAGGCTGGCCGCTGAGAACAAGAGCCACGTGGTGGCCGCGTTCCCTGAGGATCGAGACTATCTGGACAGATCGGGAGAGGTGGCCGTTGCCATTTGCCGTAATGCCATACAACATCTTCATGGCATCTTCCAAGCATGCTTCATGTCTTTTCCCTTAAAGGCGAACCGAGCGGGTTCCTTCTGCTACAAAGCGGAAGGGTATGTGCTGGAGGTCGCCGAAATGTTTGATGACTTTCTTGCGTTTGATCCCGGGTGGCCGGTAAACAATAAGAAAGGCTCCTATCTTGCCCCCGGGAATCTGGGCAAACACGCCCAGTTTCCTGGCCCTGCGCATGGTCTCCACCACGAACTCGTTCTCGAAGGATCCAGGTAATTTCTGCTTCAGATCCTGTTGCCGTTGCACGCACTCTCCTGCACCGTTGATATCGCCTCTGACCAAGGCTTCTATCAGATTATGGGCATTGGCTTTCATTGCATCCATCTGAGCCAGGACGGAATCCAGGTTGTCTGCCAGAAGGGCAAGTGAAGGTTTTGTCTTGGCATGGAAACCCGAGTAGAAAAGCATGAAGCGCTTCAGGAAACGTTTCAGATGCTCGGCTGGAATATCGGTTTCCATGGCGGCAGGTGTACCTTGCTCATAATTGATCAGCCTGAAGCCACCTAGTTGGGTTATCGTGTGATCGTGGTAGCCTGAGGCGCCTTCAAGGATTTCCATTTCTATCTTTGAAGAATCAGAGATGATGCGACTGTCATCTACAGGTTGCTCCTTGTGCTCATTGAGGGCCGAGAGCAGTCCGGCAGTAAGGGCCCCGCTTGAGCCAAGCCCGCCCTCATGGTTCAGGTCGTTCATGATGGTCAGATCAAGATGCGAGCTTCCGAGGCCAGTCAGCTTGATGGCCTCCCTGATATGGTTGTGCCGGATGTCTTCAACAGTGTCTGCCTTCTCATACGCATTCAGGTAGTGAAGGTCAAATACCTTGCCGAGATTTTTCTTTACGGCAATGAAGATGTATTTATCAATGGTGGCACTGACGGTGGTTCCACCAAAACGGTCGGCGTAACCCTTGAGGTCGGTAAGGCCACCGGCCAGGGGGATGCGGAGTGGGGTCTTGGTCAGGATCATGGTGATTCCCTGTCCATCAGGAATCTGGTTACCAGCTTCAGATTGGCCTGGACGGTAGGTTCAGTTCCCCCGAGATGGATCCAGCGCTTTCTCTCAACGTAGCCTATTGGCAAGCCTGCTTCCACGGCAAACTGCACAGAAGCAAGAGCCCGGTATTCGTCATCCTTGCGCTTCATCATCAATCTGACCAGGGATGGTGAAAATTTCCAGATACCACATTCAATATAGGGACTGGTTCCTTTCCATGCCTTGGTGATCTTTCCGTCTGCTAGGTCAACACGTTCATTGTGTCTTCTGGTGCAGACATGCCTGTGTACGGAAAGTACATCCGGCAACGGATGATCAATCAGTGCATCATAGAACTCCGGTTCAGCCCATACGTCGGCTTGTACTACGATGGTGTCCTCTGTCTGCGTGCAGGCTTGCCAACCGATGGATACCGCATGGGCAGTGCCTAAGGCCTCGGATTGTTCTGCGTAGGTAATTGGTATGCCACACCAGAGGTTTCCGAAATATGCCTTGATCTGGTCCTGCAGATGCCCAACAACAAGCACAAGCCTATCTGCTTCTACATTGAAACACCGGCTTGCCACAATGCTGCCGATGGTTCACTCCAGGAAGGGTTTGCCCATGATGGGATACATGCACTTTTGCAGATAGGACGAGAGATTGCCCATGCGGGAACCTCTGCCTGCAGCCAGAATCAGGTAGTTCATGGCGCT
>JAVEXH010000141.1:0-7236 GCA_034004175.1 Spirochaetia bacterium | reverse complement strand
GAAAGAATCGTACTTCTGGATTATCACCTTGTCTGTTTTCTGCTTCCAGCCACGGTAGAAGGCTTCCAGTCGATCTTCATTCTCACGCATCCGTACCGCCTGCACGTGCAGGGTGTCCTTGGAAACTCCTGTCAGGCGCTCTGCGAAGGCAGTGGCTTCACGCTGCCCCTCGCCTCTGAGTGCCAGGTAACCCTGCGGATCAGTATCATCAAGGGACACTATCCAGTGGATGCGGCTTCCCCATCGGGTTGCAAGCTCTTCTGCCATGCCGTGCCTCCAGCCGATGCCACTGGTTTCTATGATCAAGGTAAATCGTGAGTGGGCCATCACCGCTGCAACGATGGCAGGAAAATCGGGATGGGCTGAAGGTTCGCCCCAGAGGGAGAGGTCGACAACCAGATCATCGCAGAGCAGGTCAGCCTCATCCATGATCCGGGTGAAACGATCTACGGGCATGAAGCTTTTGAGCAGCCGGGGATCACCCACCATGGCTGGGTACGGGCAGTAGGAACAAGACTGGGGACAGTATTCGGTGATCTGGACCCAGAGGAAGGCAGGGATGGTCCGCAGCAACTCGGGATGTTCAGGCAGCAGCCTGACCGCATCGGCGGCGGACCGGGCACCTAGAGCATACAAGGCCTCGGCGGCCAGTTTGTTCCGTTTGGTGTCACACAGTGGCGCGAAGCGGAGTCCCCGAAGATCTACCGAAGACAACTGCGTTTCTATGTCGTAGGAATTGATGTCTTTCTGTATCACAGCGAAGAGGCCATCACGATCAGCCGGTACGTCATGACGACCGGCCAGTTCGGCCAGTTCGGCCAGGTTGGGCAGTACCCGGGGCGACAGGACCTCGGGAGCGAATCCTGGAGGGTACCCGTCAGCGAAGGTATACTCCGACCGATAGCGTTGATGTAGATCAAGGAGACTGGAACAGAGATCCTGGTCCAGGAAAGGCATATCCGCATGGACATACAGCAGAGCCTCTGCTTCGGGATGATTGGCAGCAAAAGCGGCGGCTTCTTCCAGAACTGCCTTCATGCTCCACTGCGGCCTTGAAACCGTAGGCAGGCCCGGATCAGGCAGCGTCATGGCTCCGGTCAGAACAAGCACCCTGCCCTCTCCGGCAAGCTGCAGTACGAGTTTGCGGACCCGCTCATATGAGCCTGGCCCCCCGGCGAAAGGCGCATGGCTGTATTCTGTGGCCAGCGCGGCGTTGATGATCGCTAGTGTATACATGATCCCTCCAATTATCGGTCCGCAGGGGCCACTGCCTTAGCCGAGTATTTGCATATAGACATACTCATCATGTTGTTGTATTTTATCTAAGCCATACTATAGATGGTATATATACGGTATTTTTCTATTCATAGAAAATGCCACATCGGGCTGAAAGAGGGGACAATCATGAAAATAACCAGACGGTTCACCAAGGCCGGCAAAGGGCCGTACGCACAGATCAAGTGGGAGAAACGGATATCGGAAATCCGCAACCCCGATGGCCGCGTGGTGTTCCGCATGGATGACGTGATTGTGCCTTCCACCTGGAGCCAGATAGCTACCGATATCATAGCCCAGAAGTACTTCCGCAAGGCCGGAGTGGATCCGGCAAAGGCCGAACTGTGGCGTGCCTTTGTACCGGCAGACCAGCAGGTGCTTGCCGGCCCTTCACCCAAGGAAGGCAGCGAGCATGATGCCAGGCAGGTATTCCACCGTCTGGCCTACACCTGGCTCCTCTGGGGCAAGAAAGCAGGCTACTTCGACTCCGAGGCCGACGAGCAGGCATATTATGACGAAACCTGCCACATGCTGGCCAGGCAGATGGCAGCGCCGAACAGCCCGCAGTGGTTCAACACCGGCCTGCACTCGGTATATGAACTGGAAGGCCCCGCCCAGGGCCACTATTACGTGGATCCGGAGACCAACCAGGTGGTGGCGTCGACCAGCGCCTACGAGAGACCCCAGCCTCATGCCTGCTTCATCCTCAACATCGAGGACGACCTGGTGAATGAAGGCGGCATCATGGATCTGGTGGAGCGGGAAGCCAGACTGTTCAAATACGGCTCGGGAACCGGTTCCAACTTCTCAAAGATCCGGGGCCTCAACGAGCCCCTGTCGGGAGGCGGTGTATCCAGCGGTCTCCTCTCCTTCCTGAAGATAGCCGACCGCTCCGCGAGCGCCATAAAATCAGGGGGCACCACCCGAAGGGCAGCCAAGATGGTCATCCTTGATGCCGACCATCCGGACATAGAGACCTTTGTGGACTGGAAAACCGGAGAAGAACACAAGGTTGCCAGTATGGTGGCCGGCAGCAAGGCCATCAGGAGCTTTGCCGTGCGCCTGCGCGACGCCGCGGCCAGGGCCGACCTGCCGGCAGCAGACCGGCTTTCCTTTGACAGGAACGAGAATCTCCGGGTAGCCGCCCGGGAAGCCATAGACGCAGGGGTACCCGGCTCGTACATCTACCAACTCCTCAGGCGCATAGCCGATGGCGATGCCGACCTTGACATGCCCATCTTCGATACCAACTGGGAAGGCGAAGCCTACAACACCGTCAGCGGCCAATCATCCAACAATTCCATACGGGTTACCAATGATTTCATGGAGGCCATGGTTAAGAACAAGGACTGGCCCTTGACCATGCGCCGGGGCGGCAAGACCATGAAAACCATCAAGGCTCGTGCCCTCTGGGACAAGATTGCACGGTCTGCCTGGCAGTGCGCCGATCCGGGGCTGCAGTTCCATACCACCATCAACGACTGGCATACCTGCCCAGAAGATGGCGACATCCGCGCTTCCAATCCCTGCTCGGAATACATGTTCCTGGACGATACCGCCTGCAATCTGGCTTCCCTGAACCTGACCACCTTCTATGACGAGAAGACCAGGACTTTTGACGCAGATGCGTACCGGCACGCAGTACGCATGTGGACCACTACACTGGAAATTTCGGTGGTGATGGCCCAGTTCCCTTCCAAGGAGATTGCCCGCAGGAGCTTTGATTACCGGACCCTTGGCCTCGGGTATGCAAACCTGGGAACCCTGCTCATGCTGATGGGCCTGCCCTATGACTCCGGTGAAGGCCGCGCAGTTGCTGCCGCCCTGTCGGCCATAATGACAGGCGAGACCTACGCTCAGTCTGCCCGCTTGTCAAAGGAATTCGGCCCCTTTGCCCGGTATGGTGCAAACCGGGATGCCATGCTCAGGGTGATCCGCAACCACCGGCGTGCAGCCTACGATGCACCCGCAGAAGAGTACGAGCGCCTGTCGGTACCACCGATGGGCTTGAAGGCCGACAAAGCGCCTGCCCCGTTGGTAGAAGCGGCAAAGGCAGCCTGGGATGAAGCCCTGGCCTTGGGAGAGGCCCACGGCTACCGCAACGCCCAGACCACAGCCATAGCCCCCACAGGTACCATAGGCCTGCTCATGGACTGTGATACCACCGGCATAGAACCGGACTTTGCTTTGGTGAAGTTCAAGAAACTGGCCGGCGGCGGGTATTTCAAGATTGTCAACAATTCCATAGCTCCTGCCCTCCGGGCCTTGGGGTATTCCGGGGAAGCGATAGAAGATGTACGCCTGTACATGATCGGCCGCGGCAGCCTTGCAGAATCACCTGCCATCCCGCTGGATAGCCTCATAGCCAAGGGCCTGCCTGCTGACGCTGTCGAAAAGGCAGACAAGTCCCTGCGTGATGCCATGGGCCTGGATTCAGCCTTCAACCCCTATGTGCTTGGCCCGGAGGCCTGCGATGCCGTAGGTGCCTTTGCGGAAATCAGGAACCAGCCCGGTTTCGACATACTGCGACACCTGGGCTATACCGAGGCGGAGATCGACCAGGCCGAAGCCTGGGCCTGCGGCAGCCTGGGCATGGAAGGCGCACCCCAGGTCAAGAAGGCTCACTACCCGGTTTTTGATACCGCCACCGCATCGGGAAGGCGCGCGACCAGGTCCATAGCATGGGAGGCACATGTAGCCATGATGGCCGCCACCCAGCCCTTTGTCACCGGTGCCATATCCAAGACCATAAACATGCCCAACTCAGCCACCTTTGACGACGTCAAGGGCGCCTACATCACAGCCTGGCGGAGCATGCTCAAGTCCATAGCCCTGTACCGTGACGGCTCCAAGCTATCCCAGCCCCTGTCATCCTTCGCCGCAGACGATGATCCCCTGGCCACGGGCCTTTTGTCCGTACAGGAAGAAGCCGATGCAGGTCTGCCGGTTTCCGGCAAACAGAATCCAGCCAGTACCGATCCAGCCCGTGACCCCACAACCTCCCACCCCAGCGTTCGACATTCCCTGCCCAACCGCCGCCTGGGCTACACCCAGAAGGCCAAGATCGGCGGCCACTCGGTATTCATCCGTACCGGTGAATATGACGATGGGCGGATTGGTGAGATATTCCTGGACATGCACAAGGAAGGAGCCGCCTTCAGAAGCCTGCTCAACTCTTTTGCCATCGCTGTTTCTCTTGGTCTGCAGTATGGCGTGCCCCTGGAAGAGTATGTGGACGCCTTCACCTTCAGCCGCTTTGAACCAAACGGCATGGTTCAGGGACATGAATACGTGAAGATGGCCACCAGCGTACTGGACTACGTCTTCCGCGACCTGGCCATAAGCTACCAGGACCGCTTTGACCTGGGTCAGGTAAAACCGGAGGATCTCATAGCAACAGCCACCCAGAACGGCAAGGGTGCCAGGATAGCCGAGCGTACAGGGCCCAGGACCAGACCACCAGTAGAGCAAGGCAACGCAAGCCCCCTGACTGCCCCTCTGACTCGACCCAAAGATGATGCAAAAAAAGCCAGGATGAAGGGCTACGAAGGTGACCCCTGCCCCGTCTGCGGCCACCTGACCCTGGTCCGCAACGGCACCTGCCTGAAATGCGAAACCTGCGGGAGCACAACCGGCTGCAGTTGATAAATAGCCTCCGGACTCATGGAAGGCGTTTCGCATTTCAGGTCGTTCCATAGGCAAATCCGCAGCTTGCGGCAACCCTGCAGGCGCTCTCTGGAATCGCGGATTTGCCACGCGGGGAACACGCATCGGTGTGCGAGTTCCCCGCGGGAAACTTGCGGGAGCACAACCGGCTGTAGTTGAACGTTCAAGCTTGCGCCCTTCTGGCTTGTTTGCTATTCTTGGCAGGCCAAAAGGGAGGCAAACAATGGGAAGAAAGTTGAGTGTCCATTCGGAAACCGGACGATTGCGTCGCGTGATCGTGCACACGCCGGGAGCCGAAGTGGAGGCCATGAGGCCCAGCCGGGCTGAAGAAGACCTGTACAACGACATCATACCACTGGATATAGTCAGGACCGAGCACTCGGAACTCAAGAGCTTTCTGACCCATGTTGCCGAGGTCTACGAAATGACCGATCTGCTGGCCCGGACCCTCGAAGAACCAACGGCCAAAAATGAGTTTGCCCGTTTCATGGCCGAGTATTATGATGCCGGCCACCGGCTTGAAGAACTGCTCGCAATGAAGCCGGGCGAACTTGCCAGAGTATCGGTGGCAGGCCTGCCTGCATATCATGTCCATCTGTCATCCCTGCTCAAAGGCAAGGAATACGACCTGAATCCGCTGCCCAACATGTATTTCATGCGCGATGCAGCCATGGTCTACCGGGGCCAGTCGGTTTCTTCAGCCATGCGCTTCCGGGTACGTCGGATGGAGGCCCTGATAAACCATTTCGTTTTCTCGCGACACCCTGATTTCATCGGCGATGGCTGCCTGCTTAATGGCCCCGACCACGTGGCTGACGGCTTTTCCCTGGAAGGCGGAGATTTCCAGGTCATACGGAAAAATGTGGTCGCCATCGGTGTGTCCGAACGTACCAGTGCCAGTGCCATAGATGCCATGGCCTCCAGGATGGCCGATGCCTATGATGAACCGGTTGTGATTTTTGCTGTGGAACTTCCGGTAGCCAGAGCTACCATCCATCTGGATATGACCTTTACCGTGATAGACAATGATGCCTGCCTGGTCTATGAACCGGTCATTCTTGGCCAGAGACGGGCCAGGGTCATACGGGTGGACGCGACCCCTGACAAGGATCCCACCCTCCGGGAAGTCCCGTCCCTGCTGGCCGGGCTGAAGGATGCCGGCGTCGATCTTGAGCCGGTATTGACGGGAGGGATGAATCCCGTGCACCAGGAGCGTGAACAATGGATGTCGGGAGCCAATTCATTCTCCTTTGCACCCGGCAAGATCATCATGTACTCATGCAACCTGCATACCGTGGATGCCCTGTCAAAGGCCGGTTTTGAAATCCGCCAGGCTTCCCAGTTCATTGATGGCAAGGAGGATCCCCTGTCCTTCAAGCGTCTTGTGGTTGGTTTTGATGGTGTGGAACTTGCCAGGGGTGGTGGCGGAGCACGATGCATGACCTGCCCCATAGAGCGGGATGATGCCTGAACATAAAAAAACCGTCCTGAAGAGGGCGGTTTTTTCACGGATCAAGCCATGTAGACAGGAAGGTGATCAGGCCTGGATGATAGCCTCTGTCGGGCACACAGCAGCGCAGGCGCCGCAGTCAGTGCACAGATCAGGGTCGATCCAGCGCATGCCGTTCTTCTCGCTGATAGCCTCCACCGGGCATTCTGCATCGCAGGCGCCGCAGTTCACACACGCATCGGTTACCTTGTAAGCCATATGATTCTCCTCCATGGGGGTATTTAAAACACGGGTTCCGGGCAGGAAGTACCCGTAGGGGTTCCTGAATTCCGTTCCCTTTACAGGCACATTCTACCATGCGGACAGATTCCTGCGCAACCGGTTTGATGCACCCACACCTCCTCTTGCCAAGCCGGCAGAGGGACGGCACAATGGTAGCCAATGAAAGAACAACTGATCGTAAAGAACCTTCCCTTCATAAAGATCCTGCCTGCCTGGGCACAGGAACTTTCGTACAAATACTGCTCGAAGACGGCAAACCTGTACATCATCCATGGAAACATCCGCGATTTCCTGCCCCACAAGATGAACGAGGGGGAGTTCAATTTCGTGAAGATCCAGGATTATGTATCCGAGGTGCTCTTCGGAAACCGGGACATCATCGCCTTCTGGGACCGGTCCAGCGGAGTCAGTTTCTGCACTCCGGAAATGCAGAAGGATTACATACGCACGATGAGGGAGCGCTACCCGGACACCGAAGACGAGGAACTGTTCTCGTCTGATCCGGCCAAGGCATTCAGGGTGCTGGAACGCTATTTCCTGCTCAACATACCCCAGAAGAAACG
>JAVEXH010000140.1:0-7238 GCA_034004175.1 Spirochaetia bacterium | reverse complement strand
TGAGGATGAGATTCCACAGTCCTTTGCCGCTTGGCTCAAAGAGTAACCTTGGAGGGCAAGTTCACGCAGGCGGGTTTTCAGGTTCCTGAACGTGAGGCTCCGGTCCATTTCGCCTGGATTCCCGGATAAGGTCCTGTCTGCCAGCATGACCAGCAACTGGCGTACAATGAGCGAGCAGATTGCGCCACGGGTTTGCGTCAGATTGTCTGCCGCTGTTTTCAGATCCTCGAAAAGCCTCTGTATCCAGTCGGCGGATGATACTGACCAGGGGGTTCGATCCGTGAAGGCTGCTTCTACCAGGCTTGCAGCGTCCCTGCCGGTAAAATCGACAAAATACTTGACCATGGGGGTTGAAGAATCTGTCTCTATGCGGTGGGGAATCCCGGGTCCATAGCAGAATACAGTTCCTGGTTCCAGGGGGAATTCCTTGTAGCCTGACTTTACTCTGGACTTGCTGTGTTCCTGTTCCGACTGATTGCCTGTCATTCCGGACAGGCTGACTTTCCCGCATCCCGTTGCAACGAATTCCAGGGAATAGAACCTGAAATCCTTGCGGTCCACCAGATAACTGCTATCACAAACCTCACGGCCACCGCACACCACACTCAGGGCACCCTCTGGATCGGGGCTCAGGTCAAGGAAGTAGTAATCACCACGCTTGACCCTGTCGGATATGAACTCTGCTGCTTCTGTTGCTGGATCCATTCCTTGAACCTGGCTGGATTCAGGCATATGTGTCAGTGTTTCTGAAAGGGGAGGTCTGCTGTGCCTCCCGCCAGAGCCAATGATGCTGCAGCCAGATACAGGTCATTCATGCTTACCTGGCCAAGGGTTTTTTCTCCATCGCAGACCAGCAGCCATTCGGAACTTCCTTCCCTGGCTCTCAGCAGCATGATGGCCAGTTTGTCATCCGGGGCAAGCCGTACCAGTTTCTCCAGCTCAAGCTGGGCCACTGGGGTGGACAACTTGGCGGCAAAACCTGAAGGCATCTCCCCTGAGTCCAGTTCATCGATGGAACCATCCAGCAGATGCAAAAGCAGTTGCTCGGCGTTGAGGCAACCCAGAGGCAGGCCATCGGCATCCGTTACCAGTACGGTCTTCGTGCTTTCCTGGGTGGACAACAGTTCAAGGGCCTCTTGTATGGTTTGCCCTGCATGCAGGACCGGGTACTTTTTGTGCATCAAGGATTTTGCCGTGATGGCATCAGCATGGTTCTTTTTCATCCTTTGGCCTGCTTCTGTGCATACTGAACCAGTTCTTCAAGTATCCGCTTGTGTTCAATCAGCCCGGTCATGCGGCCTTCTTCGTCCAGCACAGGGACAGCCCCACCATGATTGCGGGCAGAGGCCGCAAGCACTGCAGACAGCTCCGCACTGCCGGGCACGCTCTGCATCACCCCATTTACCAGACCACTGATAGGCTCCGTATAGCCGTCCCTCAGATACTCTGCCAGATCCGTGGCGCTGGCATCGGGATGGGAATGGAATTCAGGGTGACGCGTCAGTTCGTCGAAGAACTCCCGCAGGGTGAGACCATCGGCCATGCGCCCCTCGGTGTCCTGCAGGAACAGCATGGGCCGTGGACCGCCTCTGCCTGATTTTATCATTTCGGTGAGGAGCCACAGGGCCTCACGTATCTGATGATCCATCCCGAAACGGAGGAAACGGTGGTTCATCATCTGGGCTGCCAGGGGCAAAGGATTTTCAGCCGGGGCTCCATCTGCCGGTTCATTCAGGCGCCGGCCTTCGGCGACAAGACTGCGTGCCCTGGCCAGAGCCAGCTCGGTGGACTGGAATATACGGTTGTCGGCATAGAAGATATTCTGTTCGCCTAGCTTTTCCCGCAGCCCCGAGACAGTCAGCAGTTTGCGCAGTTCATCCTCTATGCCGCTTATGATGAGCCGTATGCCTTTCTCTTCCAGCAGGTCATGGAAATGATCCAGCATGGTCATGGCACTGCTGCCTGCCGCCCTGAGCCGCTTCATCCGGAGTACCACAACCCGCGTCTCCGCAGTGATGCATTGCATCAGCTCGTAGTCCAGATCGTCCACCGCGGCAAAATAGAAATCGCCTTCCAGATTGACCAAGGCTACAGGATATTTACCTGCCTTCTTGAAAGGAACCTCCTCGAAACCTCCATCGGGCCTCTGCATCAGCTGTGTGAGGTCGGGCTTGCCTGTCACATGCAGAAGGGTGGCCACAGAAAGGAATACACCGATGAATACCGCATTCTGCAGGGAGAACAGGAGGGTTGCCGCCAGTGTGCCGCCAAGCACCAGTTTGGAGTTCCTGCTGGTCCGCCATATCATCATGAAGCGCTTGGCATCGATCATGTAGTAGGCGGTAGCCATGAGCAGGCCGGCAAAAGCCGGCTTGGGAACGTAGTTTGTCAGCGGCCCCAGCCAGACCAGGAAGGCCGCGGTTATCACCCCGGAAAGGAGAGGAGCCATACGGGTCCGGCCGTTGGCCTGCAGGCATACCGCACTGCGGTTGAAGGATCCGGCGCTCGGGAAACACTGGAAGAAACTGCCTACGGTATTGGCTATCCCCTGGGCCACGAATTCACGGTTGAAGTCTATACGCTGGCCTGACTGGGTTGCCAGTGACCGGGCTATGGAAGCGGATTGTATCAGTCCCATGATGCCTATGGAGAAGGAACTCGTAGCCACCTCAGTGATCAGGGACCAGTTTGGCCTTCTGAGCAGCTGCGGCAGATGCCACATGGACAGGTCTCCGGATATCCTGCTTTCATCGCCTACCACCACAATGCGGAAGGCTCCCATCCTGTCATGGCTCAGACCAAGAAGGAGCACCAGGAGGCTGGCTGTGAGCAAAGCCAGCAAGGGTGCAGGCAGTTTTGGAAACCTGCGCTTCAGGACAAGTACAATCAGCAGGGTCAAGCCTGCGATGAGCAGGCCAAGGGGATTTATCGATGTCCAGGAAAGAAAGGTTTCACCCAGGGTGGAGAACAGCTGGGAACTGCCGCTGCGTGCCACGCGCATACCCAGGAAATCCCATAACTGGTTGGTTGCGATCAGGATGGCCGCCCCGGTGGTAAAGCCCATTACAACCGAATTGGAGATGAACTTTACGGTTCCGCCCATCTTGAACAGTCCGAAGGCGACCTGCATGAGTCCGCTCAGAAAGGCAAGGAGGAGTGCAATCTCAAGAGGTGCAATGGAGTAGCGTACAGCCAGGTGAGCGGTGACGCTGAAGATCATCATGCAGGTGACGTTTGATGGCCCGGTGACCAGATGGCTGGACGAGCCGAACAGGGCAGCCAGAATGCACGAGACAATGGAAGTATACAGCCCGGTTACCGGCGGCAGACCGGCTATGCTGGCAAAGGCCATGGCCTGGGGTATGCCCAGCACAGCTATGGTCACAGCTGCCGATGCATCGAACTTCAGGTCCTTGCGGAGATAGGAGGGGGTGGAGCGGAGAAAACCCAGTACATTTTTCAGGATGCTGACAGGCCTGGATGCATCTGCAATCATGGTTCAATCATGACGTTTTCTGGCATATACGTCAATGAACTGTGCCAGCTTTGCACTGGAAATCAGGGTTCGGACAAGTAGTGTCATTGACACTATTCCTGCCTACCCTTACAATTATACTCATGAAAGCCCTGCTTGTGTGCTGTGAAGTATTCCTGCGCGAAGTCTCTGTGATGATAAGCCAGAGTCCCAATACAATTTTCCCTGTATTCACCGAACTCGGGGCCCATGAGCAGAGTGCCTCACTGCATGCCCAGATACAGTCTGCCATTGATGGGGCCGAGGGCAAGGGTTTTGACTATGTGTTGCTTGGCTATGGCCTGTGCGGCAACGCGCTGAACAACATCCATTCCCGTTCACTGCCGATAATCGCCATAAGGGCCCATGATTGCTGCACGGTGTTTCTGGGATCACGGCAACGCTTCAAGGAAGTCTTCGGCAACGAACTGTCATCCACCTGGAGCAGTTCCGGTTATCTGGAACGCGGCAACGACTACATCCACCGGACAGACACAGGCAAGTTGCTGGGCCTGGACAGGGGTTACGACGACTTCGTGAAGGAGTACGGCGAGGAGAATGCCCAGTATATCTGGGAAACCCTGCATCCGGAAGAAAAGAACAAGGCCCTGGTCTTCATAGATACCGAAGAGACTGCATCCCTCGGCCACCGTGAAAGCTGCGAGAGGCGGGCCATCGAGGAAGGAAAATCCTTCTCGTACATACAAGGCGATACCCGGCTTCTGAAAGCCTTGATTGATGGTCAATGGACGGAGGATGAATTCCTGCGCATCGAGCCAGGGCACAAGATAAACGCCTTGTATGACGAGCAGGTCATCATCGAGAGCGTTCCGCAGTAGGATCGGGATTTGCCCTGGGGCATAACCTACAGTCAATATTCAAACTCTTTGATTCAAATATTGAGACGTCTGCTGGATTCCGGATCGATCCTCTTGGCAATATTAAGTAAAGCTAATATTGTTAATATTTGATTTGACAAATTATAATAAGCAGTTAAAATAACTCAACATGAAGACAGCAGTATTGAGATCCTTTCCTGGGCGTGAAATGGATACGCCTTTTCCTATACCGGAAAAGCCTCTGGATACTGTGCCGGCTGATCTTTCAGATTTATTGATGTCTTTGTTCCCTGAGAAAAAACACTATTATCAGGGCCAAGCATCAAAGACTGTATTCATCCATAGTGGTTTTCCTGTTGACGCAGGGCTGTTCCCTTGGTGCTCTGCAGATTTTTTCCCTCTTGGTATAGAAGATCCTTTGGTGTTCCTGAAAACCATTTTCCCGTTTACCAAATTTGTCTTTCATAAAAATGACTGGAATACGAAGCTTCCGAGACAGGGAATCATAATGACCCTCGATGAGTTCTATATATTGTTCCGTGCAGTTCGTGACCGGGTTTCTGTCCAGGGTACTCTCCTGGTCATTCTGACGGGTGAGGATAAATTCCTGCCTTTGTTCCTTCCGCTGGATTTGCCCTTCCCTGAGGTTATTACAGGCATTCCGATACTATCCAAGGCCTTTGAAGGGCGTGATGAAATATTCATAAATCCACTTACCGCTGAAACAGTTCAGATCGATGAAGGAAAGGTATCAAGGAATATCAGGATCCTTGCTCTACCAGGGGTTGGATTAAAAAAGCCGGATGGGATCTTGTTTCCATTCCCCTTGTTCCACCGGAAGATCCCGGTGGTCCATACTGCAATCACCACACGAGAAACGCCAGGTGGATCGCCACTGTGCATCAATTGTCTTGCTTGTGTAGATTACTGCCCTTCCCGGATCAATCCATCCTATCTTTATCACTTGGCGGTTAAAGAGAACTTCGAGGCAGTAGAGGCAGCAGGAATATTACGTTGTATCGATTGTGGATTATGTTCTTTTGTCTGCCCGGTCCAACTGCCCTTGTCAAGTGAATTATTCAAAGCTAAAAAAGAACTTGCACAAGAGGAATCATGATGCCGGTATTTTCAACTCGGGGATTGAGAAACGATATCCTGCTAGCCGCTGCTGCGGTTCCGCTGTATGTAGCCGCCGTGGCCAAGTACGGATATAAGGTTCTGGTCCTGCTGGGGTTATCCGTGATTCTTGGTTTTGCCGTCGAGCGGGTTGGGCAGATACTGCAGAATAGAAACGGAGACATACTTGGCTTTGTGAACTGGGTGCTTTTCCCTCTTGTTTTCTCACCTGGCTTTCCCTTGTACATGAGTTGTGCATCCATCGTATTCGGGCTTATCATCGCCACCGTTTTTTTCGGTGGGCATGGGCGGTCCTTGGCAGCGCCACTTGCCGTCGGTTGGGCCTTCGGAGCCTTGAGTTTTTCCACCGCCTATGGGTTCGGATGGTTGAAACCTTTCCCGGGTACTCTCGGATTCCAGCACTTTTCAGCGGGTATTCCAATAATTGACCATCCCGTGGAATTTCTTTCATACATGCCTGATACGGGACTCGGGAACATCTTGCTGGGGGCCTTTCCTCAACCATCGGGGAATGCAATTCCACTCGTCCTTCTTGTATGTGGAATGGTGGTGTTTTTGCTGCGGGCATCGGATTTTGCAACAGCAGCCTCTTTTTTTCTTACAATTGCCCTGCTTGATACCTTTTTCTGGATCATCCTGCCTGGCCAGTTCCCTTCTCCCGGAAGTCTTCTAGTGGGCGATCTACTGTTCGCGGGAATCTTCGTGCTATCCGATTCCAGGACTGCTGCCAGAACCAGGGGAGGACGGTATGCTACTGGTTGTCTGGCGGGTGTTCTTGGCTTTCTTATACGGTTCTTTGCAGCATCACCTGATGGTACATATTTCGCCGTATTGGCAGCAAATTCTTTTTGTCCGCTGATAGATGAGGTATTCATCTCACATTCCGTAAAGAGGACAAAGGCATGAAGAACCTGAAAATGGTACTTCTTCTTCTCCTTATATCTTCGGTTTGTGCACTTATTCTGGGAGGGACCGAACTTACTTACACCCGGGCTGCCCATATATTCCAGGTCCGCATGTATGCACGCATTCTCGAGCTTTTTGAAATTAACTCAGAAGAGGGACAGGCGGAGGCTGTGTTCAGTGAAAACTTCGAAACAGAACTGAAGGGTGGGCAGACTTATTTCATTCACAAGGAAAGTGGAATTGTTGCCTTCAAAGCGGAGGGCCCGGGATTGTGGAGTAGACTGGAAATCCTCCTAGCCTTCTATCCTGAGTTCGAGAAGATGTACGGTCTCCGGGTTCTTGCCCAGGCGGAGACTCCTGGCCTTGGGGGCAGAATAGCCGAGCCGGAATTTCAGGAACGGTTTGCCGGTGTTGACTCGGTTCCAGATATCCGGATAGTCAAATTTGCCGCTTCATCCAATCAAGTGGATGCGGTGGCAGGGGCTACAAAGACCAGTGCTGCCCTGGAAGCCATAATAAATACCGCCTTGTCAGGGGCAAGGAAGGCCTTCGAGAAATGAACCAGAAACCAGATCAGCTGAAGACACCCCAGAAGGGTTATAAAATATTCCAGACCAAAGGCGCGAAAATCGTGGCCGAGGGAGTCTGGCACAATAATCCGATTTTTGGAATGGTTCTGGGTTTATGCTCAACCCTCGCAGTAACCAATCTCATGTCCAATGCCCTGGTCATGGGTATATCGGTAACGGCCGTCATAGTCCTTAATTCCCTGATCATTTCATTGATACGGGATTATATTCCGGAACGTACCAGGATGATCGTGTACATGCTCATCACTGCTA
>JAVEXH010000139.1:0-7260 GCA_034004175.1 Spirochaetia bacterium | reverse complement strand
TTTGGAGATGAATCCTGCGGTGGGTTGAACATAATTTGTTGTGTAAAAACAAATAAACTATAGAGATGTATATTGTTTGAACATGGCATGATTCTTGCTTAGTGCTATATGGTAAGAATCCATGCATAGGTAAAAAAGTAGCGTGTAAAAAAATGGCCAAACATGTAAAACAGTTGCAGGTAAGCAAGTAAAAAAGCTTGAAGCGGAACGTCGGGCCGGCGTTCCGCTTGTCTTTTTAGGCCCTGTGAACGGTGGCCAGTCCCGCCTCCCCGCAACTCTGCTGCCAACGGCTTGTTGCCTGCCATCAAACCTGCAACCTTGCAGCCGGATTCTGGTCAAATAGTCCGGAATGCAGCACAACCCGGACTGACACCCGATTATCCCCTATGCAAACCCGAAAGGAACTTCTTCGCATGCACACGGAATCAACATCACAGAAATCCCCGTCTTATCCCCTTGGTGAAGAAATAGCCAACGCGATCACCCACGGCATAGGTGCTTTGCTTGCCATCGCTGCCCTGGTGGTGCTCATCGTTTCAGCCGCAACCAGGTCTGATGCCTGGGCTGTCGTCTCCTTTGCCATTTTTGGCAGCTCGGCAGTGCTGCTGTACACCATGTCCACCGTATACCATTCCGTGGCTGCTCCCCGGGCCAAACATGTTCTGGAAATCCTTGACCATAGTTTCATCTATCTGTTGATAGCTGGAACCTACACTCCGTTTGCCCTTACCGTGCTCAGGCCGAGCGTGGGCTGGTGGATCTTCGGTGTGGTGTGGGGCAGTGCGGTTTTGGGTATTGCCATCAAACCATTTCTGGTCAAGAAGGCCAGGTTCCTGTCCACCCTGGCGTATGTCCTGATGGGCTGGATTGTAGTCTTTGCCTGGAAACCCCTGAATGCGGCGGTAGACTCCACGACAATTATGTTTCTTGCCGTCGGAGGCCTGGCCTACACCGTTGGCGCTGTTTTCTATCTGATGAAGGGTCGACGCTGGATGCACGCCATCTGGCATCTCTTTGTGCTTGCAGGCACTACGATGCATTTCTTCTCGGTGATGTCACTATTACCCTGAGTCCGGGTGGCCAGACGGCTGGGCGGCTGTGGCGGTGTCCAGCCGGTCTGCCCGGTCCAGCCGGCAGGCTGTACTGCTTTTGGTCCAGGTGCTCTCAGCGGTCTATTATCATGCCCATGGTTATGTGCAGCATGCCATGGTCCCAGAAGCCTGTATCGTCTGTCCAGGCATTGAACACCGGCATGGAGCCGCGTGCTCCCAGCCCGAAGGTAAAACCCTCCTGCAGGAACACATTCATGCGGAGGCTTGCCGATGGGTAGAACCACCTGCCTTCTGACCAGAAATAAGAGAGTATCGACGAGATGTTGTCCCTGAGTTCTGGATCATCCCTGGCATTCGGGTCACCGGCAAAGGCTGCCCTCAGCAGGAAGGCCGGCCCCAGACCGAAGGAACCACCAAACCTGTCGTTGATCCTGAAGCTGGCAACTACGGGCAGGTCGATGAGGAAGCCGAGTACGAAAGCGTTGTTGATACTGTCATTTTCACCCTCTGTGGGCACAGCCCTCCGGTCGTCGAACCATTGGTAGTTGGTCCATAGGATATCAAGGGCTGGCTCCATGCTGAGGAAATATCCCTCTGCGAAGGATACCACTACCGATCCCCCCAAGGTGCTTACAGAAACGGGAGAAGGAGGTGGTGATACGTCTTCTTCCTCAAAGACAATGGGTATGATGCCTACCCCGAAGCGCCCCGAGAAGGCCGTCAGATCAAGGGCCTGGAGCGGTTGCACCAGCAGGACACCGAGGAAGGAAAGACCCAGGACCAATACTGGAGTTTTCATACTTGATCCTACTATAGCGCGGAGCAGATGGCTTTGAAAGCCCGGCCAGTCATAATCATGTATGTTCCGGGAAACCAGCTAATATCCTGCAGGCTGGGCCGGACCACCATTCAGCAGGGACAAGTCCATGATGACGAGCCCTGACCTGCCAAGATCAGGAAAGAGGTCTTCTTCCCAAACCACAATGATGAAGTCGTCAAGGATGACTATATCCCTGAAGTAGGCAGCAGGTACCGGTGGTTTGATGGAATTCGTGTATATGCCACCGGCTTCCACAACGACGATCCGCCCATCAGATGCTAAAACTGCAGTAGAAGTGGCTGATACTCGTGCCCGGGCTGCCAGAGCCGCATCAGTACTCCCCTGCATCCATGCCTGCTGGGAGCCATCCGGCATGTTTACATCGATGAGCAGCGAGCCCCCCAAGGCCTCGGCGGCACGTTGCAGGGTAAGAGGTGCTTTGCTTATTGAGCCAGGGCGTACTTCTGCTTCGTACATGTCGCGTTCAAGCGGCTCCAACGGCATCTGTAGCCCGGATTTCTCCATCCCTGGTTCCCAGGCCGCGAAAGCTGTCAGTGTCTTTTCCCCGTCCACCAGCCTGAACTGCATCAGCCACCTGGTGACAGCCCTCGGGAAGACAGCATAGGGTGAGTTGTACAGCGCGGCATCTTTCTGAACTGCAACTTCGGCATCGATCCCGAAGGCAGGCAGGGCACAAGCCTCGGTTGCGGTGGCAGTGATGATCCTGGCAACCGGGCTCCGCGCAGCCGAGGTTTCGAAAATCTCGTTGCGGTGCAGGAGGAACATCGCCTTGCCATCCCAGGTCCAGGCCTGGGCTACACTCCTCCCGGCAAACTCCGGGTCTGCCCCGGAAATCCGCCGTACCTGTACCTGACGGTTTAGGATTTCCAGGAACACCAGACCGATGCGGTTGATCGCCAGCACTGCACCGCCATCAACCGGAGCTTGCACTGCGGCAACCGCGGTCTGTATGGCAAAAGGAGCTGGCTCCGGCCCCTGGTTCGAGGCGGGGTTGGATCCAGGATCCTGCCCGGGAGCCACGCTGGCTATCTGCCCATCTGCCAGCCTGGGGAACATTGCCAGTTGACCATCGGGTTCCAGAATCATGACAAGGCTGCCGGTCGCCGGTATGGAGAAACCCGAAGCCTGGCTACCCGGTATCGAATCTGGAGCGATCTGTTTATCTGCTGATTTTCCGGTGCATGAAACAGTGCCTGCTGCCAGTATGGTGCAGGCCGCAATCAAGGAGACTGCGGCCGTACGCACTGAATGCCGTGGTCTGGCGGTCAATATGATCGGGCAAAGATGGCCCGATGCTTCGCAGGCTGCCCGCACAGGCAGCAGACACCCGAAGTGTCGTGCTGAAGATCGGCCGGCATGTTCCGGATGGTTACCTTCAGGTCTGCCTTGAGTTTGGCCTCGCAGTCCCTGCCTCCGCACCACAGGCCATCGGCAAAACCGCCAGGGGCGTCTCCGGTCCCTGCTGTTTCCTTCCCGAAGAACGCCACGATCTCATCGTGATCCATGACCCGCTTCGTGTTGGCAATCCTGAAAGCCCTGGCCTTTTCACGCAGGTTTTCCTGGATCGCGGCAAGCAGTTCCCTGGCCTTGGCAGGAGCCTCAGCGGCCATTACGACCAGTTTTTCACCAGTGTCGCGCCGGACCATTACGATCTTTCCTTCGGCCATGTCTTTGGGTCCAGCCTCTACCCGGATGGGTACACCGCGCATTTCCCATTCAGCGAATTTCCAGCCGGGTTTGGTTGAATCATCGCTGTCAAAGGCGACACGCCTGCCATCGGCCTTGAGGGCTTTTACGATACCTTCTGCATAGCCGAGCACCTCGGCCTTGTTCTCGGTCTTGAAGATGGGCACCACTACCAGCTCTTCCTGGGCCAGGGTCGGTGGCAGTACCAGGCCCTTGTCATCGGAATGGGTCATGATGATGGCACCCACGAGGCGTGTCGAGGCTCCCCAGCTGGTGGCCCAGACGTGTTCCAGGCTACCATCGCGGCTCTGGAAGGTCACGTCAAAGGCCTTTGCAAAGTTCTGCCCCAGGAAGTGGCTGGTGCCGGCCTGCAGGGCCTTCTTGTCTTGCATCATCGCTTCTATGGAGTAGGTGTCCACCGCGCCGGCAAATTTCTCGGCATCGCTCTTCTTGCCTGCTATCACCGGTATACAGAGGTAGTCTTCGGCGAACTTCCGGTACACCTCAAGCATGCGCTCGGTCTCTTCCACAGCCTGTTCCCTGGTCTCGTGGGCAGTGTGGCCCTCCTGCCAGAGGAATTCGGTGGTCCGCAGGAACAACCTGGTCCGCTTCTCCCAGCGCACGACATTGGCCCACTGGTTGTACAGCAGGGGAAGGTCGCGCCAGGACTGTATCCAGTTCTTGTACATGCTCCAGATGATGGTCTCGCTGGTGGGGCGTACAACCAGAGGTTCGTCCAGTTCCTCGCCGCCGGCATGGGTCACCACGGCCAACTCGGGGCTGAAACCCTCTACGTGCTCGGCCTCTTTCTTGAGGTAGCTTTCAGGGATGAACAAGGGGAAATAGCAGTTCTCGTGGCCGGTTTCCTTGAAACGCCGATCCAGTTCATCGCGGAGCCGTTCCCAGATGGAGAACCCCCGGGGCCGGATGACCATGCAGCCTTTGACCGGCGAATAATCTGCCAGCTTGGCGTTGAGGATGATGTCGATGTACCACTGTGAGTAGTCGACGCTCCGGGGAGTGATCTTTTCGGCCATGAAATTACCTCTTGAAACTGCGGGTCTTGGATGCGCCTGCCGATGGCAACCCATCAGGCTTGTACGTAGGTATGAAAGCGCCGATCCCTGAAGGATCGGCGCTGCTGCGCGTATGGGACGATACTAGCGCAAAAAACAGGATCAGATCAACGGCGTCAATAGCCTGGCCTCAGTTTTCCGGGACTCAGGGCAGACGGAACGTCTCCACCATGTAGCGTATCGATGGGCCTGAAACTGTCCGTTCCACACGTTCTATCAGGATCACCACAGTCTTTCCGTCTCCGGCCACCAGTATTTCGCGCATGGTATAGTTTTCAATTCCCTTGCGTTTTATCTGAGGATTACCCGCCTTTACACTGGTCTTCTTGCCTGAGGTGTCGGTGATTTCCAGTTCCAGACCGAAAGATGAGCTGATGGTGCCGTCGGACTCATCCAGGGTTTCGTTCAGCTTCACATCCCATTGGGCGCCAGTGCCAAAGTCCTTGAAGGACAGATTGTCCGGTCCGGATAGTCCATCCAGAAGCAGATACACAAGGCGTCCCTGGTCCAGGTGGTCTATGCCGTACTTTCTTGCAATACTGCTTGCATCCGAGAAGAGCCGGTAGAAGGCACCTGCAGGATTCCACCCTGGCTGGGGTTGTATCGCGTACAAACCTTTGAAGGTCCCACCTTGGACGAAGTTGTTCTTCCTGGTGTCAACTATGAACAACTCCGCGTAGGGTTTGCCGCTCTGGACATCAAAGCCATAGAATCCGAACATGAAATGACTTGAGTCCGGCGAAAACCCGAGGTTGACGAGGTTTGCTACGTCCCCGGCAGCAACTGCAAGGGGAACCACCCATGCAAGTGTCAGGATGACTATAAGTTTCTTCATCATGTTCTCCCCGGGATGGCAGGTGAAAAGAAAACCCGCCTCCGTTTTAAGTATCGGAGTCCCGTTGGCGGGCTTGAGAGAAATGCTCGCTGATAGTACCGTAGGGTTATGACAATAAACACCCGCGAACGAACGCTGAAGGCCGGATTCGTAGCAGCCTTGCTTGTGATTACAGGAACCTTGGCGGTAAGTACAGGTCTCGTCATCCGCTTCAGCGAAGGCTTGTCCGGAATACAGAGGATTTCTACCGGAATCCATGGTTTTGCGGCAGGGCTGGCGGCGATTGCAGTCTGCATGGTCACCTCCGTTCTGGTCACTGGTTTCATGGCCTTGCGCAATGGCAAAACCGCTTCCGCGGAGCTCTTCTTTTTCGCAGTCTGGGCGTGTTGCCTGGGCTTCGAGGCTCTGCGTCTTCTATCCCTGGGGTTGATGATCCACAACGCAAGCGTTGGTTCCATGGTTTTTTTAACCCGACTTGTATTGTTCAGCCGTTATTTCGGCCTGTTGAATCTTTTCATGGGAAGTATTCTGGCCGTTGGCTTCAAGCAGGAACGTATGAGTGCTGTCTTGTCCGCCGCCTTTCTGCTGGCCCTGTTTTTTGCCAGTGTGCAACCGGTGAATTCCGGCGTTCCAGCCCCGGATTTCCTGATTGATCGTGGATTTGGATTCCTGATGTCCCTGTTCGATTCAGCCCTCATTGCGATGACACTGGTCAATTACGTGGTCGCCTGGAGGATGAACAGGGATTCTGCCTTTCTGGCATCGGGAGCGGGATTGGCGCTCTGTGTGCTGGCTTCCTTGCTGCTCAGGAGTAATTACTCGTTATGGTTCATGTTACCCGCAGCAGGTTTTCTGTTTGCAGGATCCTGGTTGCACATAAAGAGCATGAACGGCTACTACTTGTGGCGATGAGGCAGGATACTGAAGTAAACGAAGTACCGGTCTTGATCTGCAGGATCACATATGCAGGAAAAGCATGGCCGCAAAGCCCGTTACACAAGGCAACAGGACGTTGTCCAGGTCCTTTGTCGGCAAGGCTTCGGCCACAGTGGCAATGAAGGCTACTGCCAGGGAGCCACCGGTATTTCCACTGATAGCGTAGGTTGAACTGGCTACTGCAACGAAACAGGTCAGGCTGCCTTCCAGGGATTTCCCTCCCGTCAGAGGCAGGCGCAACGTGCCGAAGGCTCTGCCGACAAGACTGGACAGGCCATCACCAAAAGCCAATGCATAAATGGCAATTGCAGCAACTGGCTCGGGATACAGGACAAGCGCCATCATGGCACCCAGGCCCAAGGTCACCGGACCATAGACAAATCTGCCTGCATCACGCTTTCTGGCCGCCAGCGCCGTTACCTTGCTGATGATGGCAATATCGTAACCATTCAGGCGCATGAGTTCACAATAAGAGTAGACAATTATACCGCTGCCAAGCAGAGCAACGGTGAAGCCGAAATTCCATGAGGCAAGACTGGGTACCAGGGCAATAAGCAGATGGATGCTCTTTCTCAGTAATTCCGTTCTGAGCTCAGTTGCCCATGGTCGGGAGCGGATGTCGGCGTAGATCCCCAGAATCTGTTCCATGCTTAGTTCCTTTTTTCATTACTTTATATGCAAGAAGCGAACCAATTCCCCCCGGATATCATTGGTAATACTATTTCATACCTTGACAAACAATTGTAACAATTGTAATAGAGCCTTTTGGTCTTTTCAAGATATTTCATGCATCTTGTATGAAAATTCTGACAGCTTGTTTATCCTGAATGGAAT
>JAVEXH010000138.1:0-7285 GCA_034004175.1 Spirochaetia bacterium | reverse complement strand
GACAGAGAACGGCGACTGGCCCACCTGTTCCAGAGTTCTCCCTTTGCCATACAGGTACTGGATGAAGAAGATCGCCTCATCGACTGCAATCGTGAGTTCTCCAGGATGTTCCAGATTGGTCTGGACGAGGCACGGGGCCGGAAAATCAACGAACTGATAGTCCCTGCCCATCTGGCCGAGGAGGGCAATGAGCTGTCCAGGAAAGTTACCGATGGCAAGCCTGTGTACCGTGAAACCCAGCGCTGCCGCAAAGATGGCTCTCTGGTTGAAGTGGCTATCACGGGAGCTCCGGTGGATCTGGACAATGGCCGGCTTGTCTATGGAATATACCAGGATATCGGAGAACGGAATGTAGCCCAGGCGCGCATCCATGAACTGCTTTCAGAGAAAGAACTGCTCCTGCGCGAGGTCTATCACCGGGTAAAGAACAACATGCACAGCATCTCCGTCCTGCTCTCCCTGCAGGCTGAGGGTGCAGGTTTACCGGAAGTAGCCGCCGCGATGAAAGATGCCCGCGGACGCGTAGCCAGCATGCAGATGGTGTACGAGAAATTATTTTCATCGGAAGACTTCCACAAGGTTTCTGCTGCGGAATATCTGGGTGATCTTGTAGACAGTATAGTCCTGTCATCTTCCGAAAGTTCCCGGGTCACGGTCCAACGTGAACTGGATGATCAGTCTCTGGATGCAGATGTGCTGTTTCCCCTGGGGCTCATACTCAATGAGGCTCTGACCAATGCCTTCAAGTATGCATTTCCTGTTGACAGGGCTGGACGGGTAGCCGTAACTTTCATTTCCGATGGACGGGGAACCTGTGAGCTGGCTGTGGACGATGATGGCATAGGCATGGACGCCGACTCCCATGCTTCGGAGTCGTCAGGTTCCACTGGCTTCGGGCTTACCCTGATACATGCCCTGGCAGACCAGCTTTCCGGAAAAGCGGAACTGTCAGGATCCAGTCACTGGAGCTCAGAGGAGGAGGGCCGTCATGGCAGCCGGGTTTCCATCCGGTTTCCCCAGGGCATGAGTAATTCCGGTATCCCTTCCCAGGAGGAATCTGGTGGACTTTGAGAATCCCGCGGACAAGGACCAGCTTCGCAGTCGCGCCGAGGCATTGTTGTCAACCAAGCAGGTCTCCGAGGATGACATGGACCCTTCGGAGTTCAAACGGGTATTGCACGATCTACGGGTTCACCAGATAGAGCTGGAACTGCAGAACGAGGAACTGCGGAACTCACGCAATGATCTGGAGTTGGCCAGGGATGTCTATGCAAAGCTATACAACGAAGCGCCTGTGGGCTACCTGAGTATCGATCGTAATGGCATCATCATCCAGGCCAATCGTACCTTCATGGATTGGGTCGGGGACAATGGACGACTGGTAGGGTCTGCCTTTGCCAGCCAGCTTGATGCTCCTGATGCAGGCGCCTTCCTTGGTCGATTTACCGCCATGTTCAGACAACCCTGGGGCAAGAGCATGGATGTGCACATGCACACACCCACCGGCCAGCGGGTCATGCGTCTGCTCATGCGCCGTGATGACAAACAGGATCGTATGTTGCTGGCCATGAGTGATGTAACCGAGGAAGTGAAGGCCAGGGAAGCCCTTCGGGATGCCGAGAATCTCTGGAGCGAGACCTTCGAGGCTATGAGCGATGCCGTCTGGATATTAGGCCTTGACGAGAAGATCCTCAAGTACAATTCGGCGTCCCTTGCCATTCTGGGCAAGACTTCCGGTGAGGCCATCCATGGCTGCAATTGCCATGATGTGCTCCATGGGACTTCAGGCCATGTGGATGACTGCCCCTATCTGCGGATGAAAAAGAGTGGAAAACGTGAGACATCCATTCTCCGCGAGAAGGATCGCTGGCTTGAAGTGAGCGTAGAACCCCTCCTCTCCGGTGATGGCCGGTTCATTGGCAGTGTTCATATAACCAAAGATGTAACGGAACGAAAAGATGCAGAGGACAGGATACAGGCTTTGCTGGGAGAGAAGCAGCTCCTGCTCCGGGAGACCCATCACCGTATCAAGAACAACATGAATGTGATCGCAGCCCTTCTGTCCCTCCAGGCCAGTCACATGGAGGATGGGCCTGGATCCCAGGCTCTCGAGGAGGCCAGGCGGCGGGTGCTCAGCATGATGGTTGTCTACGACAAGCTGTACCGTTCCAATGACTTCAGGAGCATCTCCAGCGCCGAGTACCTTTCCCAGTTGCTTGATGAGATAGGCATACAGTTCAGCCTTGCCGGTGTCAGGCTGGAGCGTGATTTCGAGGATTTCATGCTGGATTCAACGGTGCTCTTTCCCTTGGGAATCATAATGAACGAGATCATAACCAACTCGTTCAAATATGCCTTTCCCGGTGGCAGGACAGGTGTCATCAAAGTTGCTCTCAAGCGGGAACCTGGAACTGGTAACGTCAGGTTCTGTATTTCCGATGACGGCATAGATTTCATGCCTGATCTTTCGGGTGATAGGCCTGGTGGCTTTGGCCTGGTTCTTGTGAAGGCTCTGGCCGATCAACTGAAGGCAGAACTTGTTGTTTCGGGAACCGGTGGTACCAGTTACTGCTTCCGCTTCATGCCTGAAACAGGTGAAAAACCATGGAACTGAATGGCCTCGAGGCCTATGAACCAGGACTGTACCCTGAATTGCTTATAGATCTTGCACGGGTGGAGGCCAATACCAAGGCTGTCCATGCGCTGTGCAAATCCGCCGGCATATCCTTGACGGGGGTGGTCAAGGGAGCAGGCGGCCTTCCTGAGGTCGCCATGGCTATGGCACGGGGTGGCTGCAGCCAGCTTGCCAGCAGCCGCCTGGGCCAGCTGGCCAGGTTGCGGCAGCACGACATCGATCTTCCCCTGATGCTGTTGCGTGTTCCGGGTCCCAGCGAACTGGCCAGGACCGTGCACCTGGCGGACCTCAGTCTCCAGTCCGATGCAGGTGTTCTGCGGCTGCTTGCCAAGGAGGCAGACTCTGCCGGCAGGCGGCACGGTGTGGTGCTGATGCAGGACCTTGGCGACCTCCGGGAGGGCTGGTTTGACCAGGCCGACTTGATAGCGGCAGCCCTGGAAGTGGAACAGTCCATGCCGTCTTTGCAGCTTCTTGGCGTTGGTACCAATCTGGGCTGTTATGGATCTGTCCGTGCTACACCGGACAATCTGGGGCAGCTGGTTGATACAGCTCGCCGCATAGAGACCCGCATAGGCAGGCAGTTGCCCGTGGTATCCGGTGGGGCTACTTCGTCACTGCCTCTGCTGGTGAAGGGCACCATGCCGGAAGGCATAAGCAACCTCCGTGTAGGCGAGGGCATACTCACCGCCCTCGACCTGCCTTCCTATCATGGTACGGCTGTCCCTGGTGCTGAATGCGGAGCCTTCGTACTCCGTTTGGAGGTGCTTGAGGTATATGAAAAGCCAAGCCATCCTGTGGGAGAGCTGAGCGTGGATGCCTTCGGTGAAACCCCTGCCTACGAAGACATCGGCATACGGACCCATGCCCTGCTTGGCGGTGGCAAGCGTGACTTCGGCAAGCATGAAGCTCTGGTTCCATTTGAACCCGGTATCAGACCCATAGGCAGTTCCAGCGACCATCTGATCTGCGACATAGGGGATTGCGGAAGGGCCCTGAAGCCAGGTGATCTCATAGACTTCAAGCTGTACTACGCGGGTATGTTGTTCGCCAGCGACTGCCCCGATGTCCGGGTCAGCTACCGGCACTGAGGTCCGCCGGCAAAGAGGCTCTCCGGGAGGGCAACACTGCTACTGCAGCGACTTCGGATTGCCGAGTACTTCAGCCAGCACGATGGCCCGTTTCAGGGGTGGCAAGCTTTCCAGACGCCCGGGGAAGTTGTAGCGGGCAGCCGGTTCACGGGGGACCGCTACTGATTCCTCCATGCTGCCGGGCAGGCTTTCGTTGTCATCGCTCGCCGCCAGAAAACCCGTTGTCGTCTGTGTCCTGGTTGCCGGAGCAGCGGCAGGCTGGGATCTGAACTGACCCAGCCTTCTGGCTGCTTCTTCCTCGAAGTGGAGGGGTTGAAGCCGCTCGGGCGGCTTTTCCAGATTGCCTGAGAGGTAGTCACGCAAGCGCCCCAGGAGATCACGACTGGCAGGCCTGGTTTTCTTTGTGCCCCTGCCCGATCCAGGATCAGAGAGGGTGGTGGAACCTGCCGGAGTGCCCGGGCCTGCCGTGGCACCCGAAGCTGCCGGCCTGGACCCGGCAGCTGGTTTCGTTGTTCTTCCCGCACTTTTTTTTGCCCCACCCGAAAACACCCTGATAAAGATGAGCAGGGCAACGGGCACCAGTACGAATACATTGTCCAGCAGTTCTTCCATGCTCAGGACCTTGCGGGATCCTCGCCGCCGATGGATTTACGCATCTGGGTGTCAGCCTGCAGGTTGGTCAGCTTGTAGTAATCCATTATACCGAACTGTCCGTTCCTGAAGGCCTCGGCTATGGCCAGCGGTATTTCTGCTTCGGCCAGAACGACCTTGGCACGGTTTTCCTGCACCAGGGCTATCATTTCCTGTTCCTTGGCCTGGGCAGCGGCCCTGCGTTTTTCGGCCTCTGCCTGGAAACGGCGCTTGTCGGCCTCCGCCTGGTCGGCCTGGAGCTTGGCGCCTACGTTGGCTCCTACATCTATGTCTGCTATGTCGATGGACAGGATCTCGAAGGCAGTGCCGGCATCCAGGCCCTTGCCGAGCACCCGTTTGGATATCAGGTCGGGATTCTCAAGAACGGCTTTGTAGGATTCCGAAGATCCTATGGTCGTTACTATGCCTTCTCCTACCCTGGCTATGATGGTTTCCTCGGTGGCACCGCCTACCAGCCGCTCTATGTTGGCCCTCACAGTTACCCGTGCCTTTACCTGCAGCTGTATGCCGTCCTTGGCAACTGCGTCTATGGTCTGCTTGCCTTTGGAAGAGTCGGGGCAGTCTATCACCTTTGGATTGACGCTTGTCTTCACGGCTTCAAGCACGTCCCGGCCTGCCAGGTCTATGGCTGCCGCCCGCTGGAAGGGCAGGGGTATGTCTGCCTTGTTGGCTGCCACCAGGGCCTGGCTTACCCGGAGCACATTGCCCCTGGCCAGGAAATGGGTCTCCAGCATGTCGGAATGAACCTCTATGCCGGCCTTGCTCAGCATGATGCGGGCGTCGACGATGATGGACGGGTTTACATGCCGCAGCCACATGCCGATAAGGCGTCCCATGCCCACAGGGGCACCGGACAGCAGGGACCTGAACCAGAGGCCGAAGAACTTGAAGAACAGGAAGAGTATACCCAGTGATACCAGCCCGATGGCTGCGTACAGTGCGATGGTGAACATGGATGATGCTCCTTGGAGTGCCATTACCGACACCGTCCTTTTCTCATGACGCCAATACCGGCGTAACAACAATACGGCTACCGTGAACGGCCGTGACCGTCAAGGCAGCCCCTTCTTCCACAAACGTGCCTTCTGTCTCCACGCTGTAGACTTTTCCTTCTATGCGCGCCCTGCCAGAGGGGCGCAGGGTGGTGATGGCCAGACCGGTTCTGCCGACCAGATGGTGTTCGGGTACCAGTGTTTCCTTTGTGCCCATGATCTGGCCATCCGAAGTACTTCTCTGGCCACCAGTAGCAGTAGTCTGGCCTCCAGCCGTATCACTGATGGTGGTTTTCAGGGTGATGGCATCGAACAGGCGTATGCGCGGTCCGGCCAGGGCCAGTACCCCTATGGCGGCTATGGCCGACATGATGCCAACGCTCACCGTCAGTACATTGCGGCCCAGGAGGTCCCACTCCCAGTCCAGGGTGGGAACCACAAAATCCTGCATGGAGAAGACCAGGGAGCCGGCTATGAGCACTATGCCGCTTATGCCAGCCACCCCGAAACCGGGAAGTATGAATATCTCCACCGACAGCAGGCCTATGCCCAGGATGAACAGTATGAGCTCCAGGGAACCAACGGTACCCATCAGGGCGTTGGTGCCGAAGAGTGTGAGGAAGGCAATCAGCGCCACGGTTCCGGGTATGCCGAAACCGGGGGAGTTTATCTCTATGAAGATGGCCACCAGGCCTATCAGGATGAGGATGGACTGGATGGCTCCGGAAGTCACGAAGACCACGACACTGTCGGTAAGGCTGGGGACAAGCTCGATGGCAGGACCCTGGGCACCAAGGGAAGCCATCACCGCCTCAAGGTCCGGTGCGCTGCCCGATGACAGGCCATAGCGCTCGGCTTCCCCCGCAGTAAGGGACAGGAGTTTGCCTTTGGCTGATACTTCCTTGCCGCGCTGTATCCTGTCCGGCATGGTCTTTTCTGCCACTTCGAGATCGGCAAGGATCATCAGTTGCAGTTCGCCGTCCAGGTAGGCCTCGTACAGCTGCACGTCGGCATCGACCATGGCCAGGGCTATGGCTGGCGGGTAGCCGTTCTTCTCGGCGAGGGCGGCCATCTGGGAGCGGACGGCGCTCACGGATTTTTCGCCAGCCCCTTCCATCTGGCCGTCGGCGCCGGGGACTACCGGGGCGGCGGCACCGATTGACGTGCCGGGTGCCATGTACAGTCTGGAGCAGGACATGGCTATGAGGGCGCCGGCAGACCAGGACACGCCCATGCTGTCTGGCCCGGACCGGACATAGGCCACTGTCGTGGCATTTTTTATCGAGCCGATGAAGGATGAGATGCGCAGGGCGGAGTCCACTCGTCCACCAAAGGTATCTATGTCGAAGATTATGTATCCGGCCCCGGCATTGATGGCTTCCGTGGCCTGTCTGCGCACGAAGACCGCGGTGGATGGTTCTATGTCGCCCTGTATGGGTATGACGTAGACCGATTGTCCAGCCACGGTTGTGGCAGCCAGGAACAGCAACAGGATACCCAGGATGAACCTGAATGCAGCCGGGCTGCGATGTACCTTTTGACCACCTGGCTGGTGGTCGACCGTAGGCGATGCATTTGTTTTCATCAATATGAAGCATAATCATTTTCAGGCTGACCGCAAACATGATAGCATCCAGCCAATCTCAAGGAGGTACCATGAAAATACTTGCCATCAACGGCAGCCCGAATGCCAGAGGCAATACCAGGGCAGCCCTGGATATCGTTGCGGAGCAGCTTGCGTCCGAAGGCATCGAGTGTGAGATACACCAGGTAGGGCACAAGGTCATCCACGGCTGCATGGCCTGCGGCCTGTGTGCAAGGAACAAGGATGAGCGCTGCGCCCAGGCCGATGACGGGGTGAATGAACTGATTCAGTTGATGAAAAGCGCCGATGGCATGCTGCTTGGCTCACCGGTGCA
>JAVEXH010000137.1:0-7365 GCA_034004175.1 Spirochaetia bacterium | reverse complement strand
CACCCAGATAGACAATTCCTACACAACTCTCCTGTCATTCATCAATTTCATCAACTTTGATTACTTCTTCCTGCTGAAAAAATTCGATTCCAACGTCTCGGAGCGGAACTTCACCTACAACCCACGTTTTGACTCCATAGCCGGCGAATACATTGCCGATGACCTTCATGACTTCCTGGAGGTATTCCTGCCACTTGATCTGGATGCGGACTGGAAGAAGATATTCACGGCCCTGAAGGAATACCGGAACATGGATGTGATACAGGTGGACGCCTGGCTGAAGCTGTGCAATGCCCTCAAGGATGTCCGGCAGAGTGCCATCCTGGAACAGATAATCCAGCATGTCCGCAAGGATCCATACCTGAGCATCTCACCCCGGCCCACCGGTGAACGCATAGTCGAACCCTTCATAGAGCGTCTGAAAAACCAGACAACCATGCTGCTCCAGAAAATTTCCCAGGAGAGACGCAACGGCAAGATCGACGAACTGGCCAAGGCCATCTTCGGAACAACCGTCATCGTACGGATGAAGAACTATACCGAGAAAGCCAATGTAGCCTACACCCGCAAGCTGCTCGGCGGCTTTACCCAGACCCAGGCCCTGAATTACCTGAAAGCCTACCTCATAGATTACTTCAAGAAGGACATCCGCGAACTGGTGGACATCCTGCTCATACGAGGCCAGTGGTCCACCAATGTACAATCCCAGCAACTGTCCGACGCCTACCATATCCTCCTGGAAGTATCGGATCAGATAATCCAGTTCGACGATGCCCTTGCAGATGACGGGGAGCAGGGTGTACGCCTGCGGAACACCCTGAACAAGAGCGACCGTGACAAGGATGCCCTCAAATTCCTGCGCCAGCTTCTGAAAGACACCAACGACAAGGCCATAGGACTGGTAAACAAGGCTGCCCTGAACATGATCACCGTAGGCCGGCAGATCAAGGCCATGATCGATGACCTTGGCAAGCCCCGCAATGAGATGATACTGAACTGGCGGGAAGTCGAGACTGCCTTCGGCAAGCCCATGAAGGAGACCCTGACGGAGCTGTACAAGAAGATCTATTATATGGTCCAGCTCCTGCAGTTCTATGTCAAGGAAGAGAAGGAATAAGCTTCCATTCTCGGCACCAAGCGTACCGGCACCATGCAACGCAACAGAGTTCCTTCCTCACGATGCTCCTCCGACAGGATGGATGCCTCCCGGTACAGCATGGCCACGACCGCATACTCAGCCGGTGGTATCAGGAGTTGCATCTCCGTGGCATCCGCCGCCAGGGCTGCACCAATGGCATCCTTGAGCTCCGACAGTCCCTCGCCGGTCTTTGCGGAAATGAATACCGCTCCAGGGTGACGCCGGGCCATGAACTCAAGCACCGTCCTGTCCTCAACCCGATCAATCTTGTTGTAAACGACCAGGGCCTTGGCCTGCCCTACCCCGATCTCGGCCAGCACCGCCCGGGTAGTCTCATGCTGCTGGTCGCATTCCGGGTCGGAAGCATCCAGCACATGGACCAGGAGGTCGGCATCGGCGGTCTCCTCAAGGGTTGCCTTGAAGGCCTCCACCAGACCGTGCGGCAGATTGCGTACAAAGCCTACCGTGTCGGTGAGCAGCACAGGCCCGCTGGGTGTAGACAGACGCCTGGTGGTTGGATCAAGAGTCGCAAACAACTTGTCCTCCGCCAGAACTTCCGCCCGGGCCAGAGCGTTCAGGATGGAAGACTTGCCGGCATTGGTGTACCCGACTATGGCTGCCCGCGGCAATTCGAGCCGTTCCCGCTTCTTGCGCTGGGTCTCGCGGTTCTTGCGTACGGTTTTCAGCTCTTCCTTGATGTCTGCAATCCGGCGCGAGATTTCCCGCCGGTCAAGTTCCAGCTTCTGCTCACCCGAGCCCTTGGTTCCGTAACGGCCACCCTTCTGGCGGTGAAGATCTTCGTATGAATGGGACAGCCGGGGCAAGGCGTACTGAAGCCTGGCCAGCTCCACCTGCAGGCTGGCCTCCCTTGTGTGGGCACGGCTGGCAAAGATCTTTATGATCAGTTCTGCCCGGTCATAGACACTCAGGCCCGACAACTCTTCCCAGTTCCGTTGCTGTACGGGACTCAGGGCACGGTCGAAGATGATGGAGTCGGCCTCCAGAGCCTTGGCAGCAGCAACAAGCTCATCTGCCTTGCCGGTTCCGGTGAGGAAGGCAGGATTGCGTTCCCGGAGGACGACCATGGCCGAACCCACGGTCTGTACACCCAGGGTGTCGGCCAGCCCGCTCAGTTCGCGCAGGAGACTCTCTGCCTCAAGGATCCTGACATCGCCGTCCCGGACACCCACCACAAAGGCCCGTTCAGGCCGTATCGCTGTATCGTGTAATTCTTTCACAGCCCGATACTACTCCCGAATGCCATCCTTGGTACACAGCATATTCCCTGGACCAAAGGACTTAGGCAGATTTTTCCACCGAAGCAGGCTCCCAGCCTAAGCTTGCTCCCACCGTACCAGGATGATACAATAGCCAGAGCGACAGAGGGGATTACCAGAGGCTATCCCGGGAAGGGATTCCCTCTCCACAAGGAGTTTCTTATGGCCATGAAAGTCAGCGATCTCGGCAAATCGGTTCTTGAAACGGAATATGCAGTACGAGGACCCATCGTGGCCAGAGCCCAGGAACTCGAACGCAGCGGCAAGGACATCATTTACTGCAACATAGGAAACCCCCAGGCCCTGGAACAGAAACCCCTGAGCTGGGTCCGGCAGATACTTGCCCTCTGCGAGTACCCGGAACTGGCACAGCTAACTCCGGCAGCCTTCCCGGCCGATGCCATTGCGACAGCCGACAGGCTCATCAAAGGAACCAGATTCGGCCTGGGAGCCTACTCGGAAAGCAAGGGTGTGCGCTTCATAAGGGAGGCAGTCGCCGGATTCATTGCCGAGCGGGATGGAATAAAAACCGACCCGGATGCCATCTACCTCACCGACGGCGCCTCCAAGGGAGTGCAGGCAGCCCTCCGCATGCTGCTCAGTGGACCAAACGACGGCATCATGGTGCCGATACCCCAGTATCCCCTGTACTCGGCCACCATTACCCTGTACGAAGGCAAGCAGGTAAACTACTACCTTGACGAACACAACGACTGGAAACTGTCCAGGCAGATGCTGGATCAGTCCCTTGCGGAAGCCGGACGCTCGGGCATCAAAGTGAAAGCCATAGTGGTCATAAACCCGGGTAACCCCACCGGTTCGGTTCTGGATGCCGAGAACATCAGCATGATAATCGACTTTGCAAAGGAACACGGCCTGACCATCCTGGCAGATGAAGTCTACCAGGAAAACATCTACCATCCGAATGACAGGTTTACCTCCTTTGCCAAAGTGATGGTAGGCAAGAACGAGAGCGATGTATCACTCTTCAGTTTTCATTCCACCAGCAAAGGCTTCCTGGGCGAGTGCGGCCACCGGGGTGGCTATTTCGAGATACGCAACATACCAGCCGACGTGGCTGCACAGATACTGAAACTGCAGTCCGTAAGCCTCTGTGCCAACCTGCCTGGCCAGATAGCTGTGTACTGCATGATAAATCCACCCAAACCTGGCTCGCCAAGCTACGCCACCTATACCGCTGAACGTGACGGCATACTCGGAACCCTCAGGGAACGTGCCACCATCCTGGCTGATGGCCTCAACAAGATACCGGGCATACGATGCAACGCCGTGGCCGGCGCCATGTATGCCTTCCCCATGGTGAAGCTGCCTGAAGGCAGGACAGACACCCAGTGGTGCATGTCGCTTCTTGAAGCCACCGGAATCTGCGTGGTTCCAGGCAGCGGCTTTGGCCAGCTGCCCGGCACTGCCCACTTCCGCACCACCATCCTGCCACCCACCGACAGGATCAAAAAAGTCGTGGAGCTGATCGGGGAGTTCCATAGGAATTACCGGTAGGACTGTGTCCAAAGCACAGAGTATTCTTTATCAATCTCCTGGAATCATATCCTGGAATCATATCATGGAGCATAAAGAAGGAGGCAATTATGGAATGGAGAGCTAGCCACATACTGGTACAGGACAGGGCACTAGCCCAGGAACTGTCACGCAAGGCCAAGCAGGGAGCGGACTTCGGATCCCTGGCCAGGGACAATTCAACCTGCCCATCAAAATCATCCGGCGGAGACCTTGGCTGGTTTGGCCCGGGCAAGATGGTGCCAAGCTTCGAGGCTGCCTGCAAGAGCCTGGGAGTGGGCTCCATCTCGGACCCCGTGCAGACCCAGTTCGGGTACCACGTGATCAAAGTAACCGGCCGCAAGGACTGAGCCAGGACCAGCCTGAGCATTTGATCCCAACCTGCTTCCAGGAGTCTGCATGAACGATGGTCAGCGCTGGTTTGCCAGCGACAACAACGCGTCTACCCACCCCCGGATCATGGAGGCCCTGGCACGAGCCAACACAGGCCACGCCGTGGGTTACGGCGGAGACCCGGACACCAGCCGGGCCGAGCAGGCAGTTGCCGCGCTGTTCGGCAAAGGCAGCCAGGTCCGTTTCGTGCTCAACGGCACAGGATCCAATGTCTATGCCATAGGCTGCTTTGCCGGCCAGGGCGACGCCATCATCTGCGCCGATTGTGCCCATATCGTGGTTGACGAAACCGGAGCGCCTACCGCTGTCACCGGGGCCCAGCTTGTGCCACTGAAGACCACCGACGGCAAGCTTGACCCCGTAAACCTTGCCCATGTACTCAAGGATTTCAGGGACGACATGCACAAACCGCGGCCGGCGGTAGTGTCCATAAGCCAGCCAACCGAACTCGGCACCGTCTACAGCCTTGCCGAACTGGATGCCCTGATACGCATCGCCCATGACCTGGGAAGCGTGGTACATATCGACGGAGCCAGGCTGGCCAATGCCGCGGCGGCCCTCGGTGTGGGACCCGCGGAGGCGGCCGGGGATGCAGACGTCATAGGCTTCGGCGGGACCAAGAACGGCCTGATGTTCGGTGAAGCCGTAGTTTTCATGCCACGTATAATCGACGCTTTGCCCGATACAGCCAGACTGCGCAAGACCAGGCTGCAGCTTGCCAGCAAGATGCGCTACATAGCCGCCCAGTTCGAAGAATACGTGCGCGACGGCCTGTGGCTTGAAAACGCCCTAGCTGCAAACCGTGCCGGCGCGCGTTTGTACGAAGGCGTCCGAAGACTTGGCATACCAGTAGCCTATCCTGTAGACACCAACGGCATCTTTGCCCGCATCCCCGCCCCGGTGGCAGAAACCCTGCGGACCAAGCGTTTCTTCTACGACTGGGAAGGCGGCCTGGTCCGCTGGATGACCAGCTGGGACAGCACCGAAGCTGACATAGAAACCTTCCTGGCAGACCTGTCTGCTACCCTCGCAGAATACAGAAAAAGCCACCCGGAACAAGCACCCGGGCCTGAAGAACTCAGGCAGCGTGTAGCCCTTGCAAACGGCCGGAAGCTGATGAAATCAAACTGGGCCGAGATGGAACGCTTCGCCAGTGACCAGAGCAAAGGCCTGCCGATGCCGCCCTTCGTCAACCTGCAGCCTGGGCAGCCCGGACAGCCAGGCCAGCCCGCTCAGCAGGTTCTGATCAAACTCCCCGACCCCAAAGCGGCGGGCCTCGGCTCGAAAAGCTTTGCCTCCTGCACCGCAGAGCGCAAGAGCAGGAGAAAGTACAGCCAAGAGCCCTTGTCCCTGGACGAGCTTTCGTTCCTGCTATGGGCCAGCCAGGGCGTACGGGGGGCACGGGCGGACCGTTTCATACTGCGGACCGTACCCAGCGGCGGTTCACGGCATCCCCTTGATACCCATATCTACGTCAGGCGGGTTACCGGACTAGAGCCCGGACTGTACCGCTTCATGCCGGTGGAACATGCAGTGGTCCTGAGCGCCCCGGCTTCGGCCGCACTGGATGCCGCCTTCGATTCAGCCCTCTTTGAACAACTGTGGAACTGCGCAGCCCTCTTTGTATGGACCGCTGTGCCGTATCGCACAGAATGGCGCTATACCACCTCAGCTGCAAAAATCATACTTCTGGATGCCGGCCACGCCTGCCAGGCCCTCTACGGTGCCTGCGAAGCCCTGGGCCTGGGCACCTGTGCCATAGGCGCTTATGACCAGGCTCCCCTGGACAAGGCTCTGGGGGTGGACGGCCAGGACGAGTTTGCGGTGTATGCGGCACCGGTGGGAAGGGGTTGAGGGGGGGGCTGGATTGCTGGTCACAGCTAAAATAACGGAACAAGCCGCCTCATCCAGAGGTGGCTCAGGACGATTATAGTTGTGGATGGTTATTCCCATTCCGGGTTGCCTGATACGCTCCTGAGGTGTATCCAGAGTAAAACCATGCCGATAAGCTAGATAGATGAGAAAAATAAGGTCCGGCAACGCAAAGGCTCGAAAAATATGAGCAGAAGAAGTATATTATGTGGTATGAAACTCAGTGGACTAGCGTTTAAAGCGACCATAACGGTCATTACCCTTGCTCTATTCTCTACCTGCGATCTGCCGCCGAGTTTCGGGGATGAGTATTTTGATTCTGGCACCAATTTCATAGCAGCCATTCCCCTAGCAGCACCTCCAGCAGCCGATGCAGACACGGTACTCTATCCACTTGAAATGTCTGCTACCTGGGACTGGGCGTGGCGGGGCCGGACGGGTGATACCGCCGAGTACATGCGGCTCATTGATGCAGGAACGATCGGCGGCGCCGGAGCCACTGATGGAGGCTTCAGCCTATCTTCAACCGAGCAGACATGGCGTCTGGAACTGGTGAACCTTATGCCGGATCCGGCTTACTTTGAAGCTCTTATTCCCGGATCCGTTCCCCCTAATTGGCTGACTGGAGGTTTAGCTTCAATAGCAGTCAATGAACCATCGGCACGTGGCAAAGAACTCGTGATGGTTTCCGAGGGCACAGACTATGCTGGCTTCGATCCTTCTCTTGCTTTCATAAATATTCCCCCTCTTTCCAACGCTATCTACACATTCTATGCAAGGACCACAACAGTTCCGTCCTACTATAATATCGGACTGGCAGGGGATAACACCTACTCAAAGCTCAGCAGGATCATACGATCCGATATTCTGGCAATCGAGAATTTCGTGATACCCTCAAATTTACATTTCCTTAAGTTCGGCAGGGAAGAAGCAGGAGTGCAACAGAACATCCGTCTTGATGAAGTCAGAGCAATAAGAGTTGATCTTGATGAATCCTGGCGTCTCAGACTGCTTCTGAGCCCTGGAAATACAGAACCGGGTCTGGTTCCCGGTTATTACGAGTTTTCTGTCTGGGTACGTATCCCCGACGATGCGCGTACCCCGGAGGACAATGTAGGCAGAGCTGCTACGCCGGCAGCCGCTTTGGCA
>JAVEXH010000136.1:0-7378 GCA_034004175.1 Spirochaetia bacterium | reverse complement strand
CTTGTGATAGCCGGCATGAATCCGGAAGAACTGTACAACGAAATCGAGAGCAGTTTCCTGAAATGCAGGCACTTGTCAAACGACGAACTGGTTTCATTCCATCGCTTGCCGATCGAACACAGGGATCCCTTTGACAGGCTATTGATCTGGCAATGCATACAGTCTGGCCTGCATTTCCTCTCCGTTGATGGAGAGGTAGACCGATACCTGAAACACGGCCTGAAGATACTGACATGATAAAGGAGCAGCACCCATGAACGCAGTGAAGATCAACGAGAAGATCTGGGCCATCCACGCAGACATAGAGACAGACGACCTCTTCGAGGGCATCTGGCCCATACCCCATGGGGTTACCCTGAATTCCTACCTGGTCAAGGGCGAGAAGACAGCCCTGATAGACCTGGTCCGGGACTGGGATGGTGCAGCTGACAACCTGAAGGCCCAGCTGGCCCAGGCCGGGGCAAGCATAGGCAAGATAGACTACCTGATCCTGAACCATCTTGAACCCGACCATACCGGCTGGCTGGAAGAGTTCAAGACCCAGAACCCCGGCGTGGAAATCCTGGCCACCCCCAAGGGCGTGGAACTGGTGAAGAGCTTCTACAAGATAACCGATGGCCTGCGGGCAGTAAAATCCGGTGATACCCTGGACCTTGGAGGCCTGACCCTGGCCTTCGAGGAGATTCCCAATGTGCACTGGCCGGAGACCATGGTCACCTTCGAGCCTGAGTCAGGCGTACTCTTTGCCTGCGACGCCTTCGGCGGCTTCGGCAAGCTGGGCAAGCGTGTGTTCGACGACGAGTTCAATACCAGCGAGCACGAGTTCTACGAGAAGGAAAGCCTGCGCTACTACGCCAACATAGTGTCAAGCTTCGGCCTCTTCGTGAAAAAGGCGGTGGACAAGCTCAAACCCTTGAACATAAAGGTTGTGGCACCCAGCCACGGCATCATCTGGCGCAAGAATCCGCAGACCATCATCGATAGGTACCTGAAATATGCAGGCTATATCGACGGAGCCCAGGAAAAGGAAATCTGTGTGGTCTGGGGCTCCATGTACGGCAACACCGAGCGGGCCATGCATGCAGTGATCGAAGGTATAAAGGATGAAGGCCTGCCATACAGCATTCACCGGGTTCCCAATGAGGATGTCTCATTCGTACTGGCCGATGCCTACAAGAGCGCTGGCATCGTGATCGCCATGCCCACCTATGAATACAAGATGTTCCCGCCCATGGCCTATGTGCTGGACGTCTTCGAGCGCAAGCATGTGTGGAACCGCAAGGCCCTGCGCGTGGGCAGCTGGGGCTGGGTAGGTGGCGCCAAGAAAGAGTACGACGCGGCCATAGCTCCCCTCAAGTGGACCTGCATCGAGCCCCTTGAATGGGCAGGCAAGGCCGATGATGCCACCATGAAAGCCCTCAGGGAGCGCGGCCGGGAGCTGGCACGGGCCGTAAAAGCCGGCTGAAAACCTGTCAGACCGGATGCCTGCCGCCGGCGGCCTCCATCAGCTTTATCACGATATAAAAAACGAACAAGGTCGAGAAGACCCCGACCAGGCCGCCCACCATCACGGCGAGGGCCTGGTTGAGGGTTCCGGCCATCCGTATCGATTCTATGAATGCATCCATCTCAGGTATCTCCCTTCACGTTCACTAGCCACTTCACAATAAACCGCCGCTTGAACATCAGCGGACCAGCAGGGGAACCAGAGCCAGAACCAGTCCGCCTGCCACAATGGAACCCAGCTGGCCGGCCACGTTGGCCCCGACGGCGTGCATGAGGATGATATTGCCCTTCTCTTCTTCCTGGGCCATCTTCTGGATGACCCTGGCAGACATGGGGAAGGCGGAGATGCCACAGGCCCCTATCATGGGGTTGATCTTGTCCTTCAGGAAGAGGTTGAGCAGCTTGGCGAAGAGCACGCCGCCGGCAGTATCGAAGACGAAGGCTCCCAGGCCAAGGCCGAGTATCATGAGGGTGGTAAGGTTCAGGAACTTGTCGGCTGTCATGGTGGAACCGATGGTTATACCTAAAAGCAGGGTTACCAGGTTGGCCAGCTCGTTCTGGGCAGCCTGGGACAGGCGCTCCAGCACCCCTGATTCACGGATGAGATTGCCGAACATCAGGGAGCCGACCAGCGGAGCGCTGATGGGAGCCACGAAAGCGGAAATCAGGGTCACGATCACCGGGAAAGCTATCTTGAGGTACTGGGGTACGGTGGATTCCCTGTACTCCATGCGTATCCTGCGCTCGGCCTTGGTGGTAAGCAGGCGTATGACGGGAGGCTGTATGATGGGAACCAGAGCCATATACGAATAGGCGGCCACCGAGATGGGGCCCAGGTAATCCCTGGCAAAGCGGGTGGCCACATAGATGCTGGTCGGTCCGTCCGCGGCCCCGATGATGCCGATGGCACTGGCTGTCTTGAGGTCAAAACCGAGAAGCACAGCAACTATTATGGTGACGAAGATGCCGAACTGGGCAGCCGCACCGAAGAAGATCATGGACGGGTTCTTGAACAGAGGCGCGAAGTCTATCATCGCTCCGATGGCAATGAAGATGAGGATGGGAAACAGTTCGGTGAGTATGCCCGCCTCGAACAGGATCTGCAGGAAGCCAGCCTGTCCGTCGTGACCAAGCACCACAGCCAGAGGAAGGTTCACCAGGATGGCACCGAAGCCTATGGGCAGCAGCAGCATGGGCTCGTATTCCTTGCTTACCGCCAGCCAGATCAGGATTGAACCAACGAGATACATCACGAGCTCACCCAGGCCAATGGACGTGAACCCGATAAACAAATCGCTCATAATCCGCCTTTCGGCGGCATTCTATCCCAAGGATCTGTCCAGAGCAAGCGACTCTGCAAAGGCAGACTCATCCAGGTTGAGGGCGCTTCATCCTGGCAGCGACAGGCTCATTTAGGCAGGGACAAACTCATTTTGGCAACGGCAAGCTGACAAGGCGCAGCCAGGCTTCGGGGCGGCTCCTGACCAGGGAGCCCCAGTCAAGGGTTTTACCGGTTTCCGCATCGACGATGCCAAAACGGTAGCCTCCACTGGCTTCCCGGTACGGGATTACCACCAGCTTGAGGGGTACCCGGCCATCACTGCGGTCTACCTGGGCAAGAAAGACCTTCCTGTCCTGGATGCCGGCATGGATCAGGACTCCGGCTGCAAGGATAGGCATACTGCCATCGGGCTTCCACTCCGGCGTGGGAATCTGGACAGTTGCCCGTTCGTCCTCAAGGGAGACGATGGAAGGAAAGAGAGGAGCAGACAGTTCAACCGCTCCTGCCTCGGGATTGGCCGAGAACGGCAGATAATTACCAACCCGGTACAGCTCACGGGCAGCAGACAGCAAGGATCCGAAGGGCGTCCATGATGACGGCGTGCCGCTGCCGGTCTGTTCCGCAGCTGTTTTCAGGGCTTCGGCAGTCGACATGGCACCTTCATCAGCCGGTCCAAGCACCATGGTCCAGTCAATGGATGCCCTGGTCATGGTATGCAGGTAGGTAAAGGGTTGCATGAAGAAATAGTAGATGAGCTGGTTGAGGGCCAAACCGGAGCGGACCACGGAACCCGCTACGACATAGTCGACCAAGGTCCTCTCGTTGCGCGGTGTAAGGGTGATGAAACTAAGGCCATCATCTGACAGGAACCACTTGATTTGCTGCATGAAGCCCGTTGAGGCATCACGCTTCACGATGATGTTGCCTGTGTTGCCGTATGGATACTCGCCATCACGTTCCCTGAGGAACATTACGTAGAATGATGCTCCCTCACGTTCGACGGTGATGCGGACAGTTCCGACAGAGGTGGTGCGAGTGGCACCCTTGAACGCCAAGGCAGTGTTGGCATGAGCGGTAACCACCGCAGAAAGGAATTCCGACCGCACCTGGGGAAAATCAGGAAACTGGCGCAGGGCATCGGCCGACGCTGCCTGGCTGGATGCGGAGGCAACGGCTACAAACATCAAGAAAGCAAGCATCAATGGCAAACTGACTATTCGGTTCAAAACGTTACTCCATTATTATATTGAGCCATACGCAGATTCCTCCGGTTCCGGAAGGAATTGCAGCCCGGTACGACCATGCTACCACGAAACAACTGTATCTGTCCAAAAGATACGTTGATTTTTCAATAATCAATGCAACCAAGCCGGTATTGCCCGCCTTCCTTCCTTCGGGCTATGATAATCCTGATATGAACAGCAATGATTTAAGCCGCTTCAGCGGCATGAGCGTAGCCGTGGGCCTGTCCGGCGGTGTGGATTCTTCCCTTGCCCTGGCACTTCTGCATGAAGCCGGCGCCAAGGTCAGCGGGCTGACCATGAAGATCTGGCGTGAAGGAGCTGTTTCCGTAGTTCCTGAAGCCGGTGATGCCTGTTACGGACCGGGAGAAGAAGAGGACATGGAAGCCTGCGCAGACCTGTGCCGGTCCCTTGGAGTGCCATACCAGGTGGTCGACCTTTCGGAAGAATACGAAAAGCGCATTCTGGGCTACTTCAAGGACGAATACCGGGCCGGCAGGACGCCGAATCCCTGTGTCAGGTGCAACCGGGACATGAAGTTCGGCTTCATGCTTGAAAAAGCCCGGGCTGCAGGCGCTGATTTCGAGTACTTTGGTACCGGACACTACGCCAGGATCATGGGTCGCCAGGGCGTGACCATGCTCCGCAAGGCAGTGGACGAACCGAAGGACCAGACCTACTTCCTGCACCGCCTGCCTCCTGCTGTCCTTGAAAAGGTCATCTTCCCGCTCGGAGGAATAACCAAGGCAGAAGCCCGGGAACTGGCACGCCGTTATGGCCTTGCCATGGCCGAAAAGCCGGAAAGCCAGGATTTTGTATCCGGCGGCTATTCCGCCCTCTTTGACAGCGAGGAACCCGGAGACATAGTCGATGAATCAGGCACGGTGCTGGGAAGGCACAACGGCATTGTCCATTACACCATAGGCCAGCGCCGGGGCCTGGGCATAGGAGGCGGAACACCCCTGTACGTAGCCAGCCTGGACGCCGCCCGGAACCGCGTCATAGTATCCGACGATGCCTCCCTGTTCGCCGGAGGACTGGAAGGCAGCGATGCCGTGCTGCACGACCCCAGGATGGCCGGCAACTCCTTCCGTGCCCAGGTACGCATACGCCAGAACCACCGGCCCGCAGCCGCTACCATTACCGTGAACGCTGCCCAGGCCATCCTGACCTTTGACCAGCCCCAGCGGGCCGTTGCCCCTGGCCAGTCTGCGGTCTTTTATGATGACGATGGATTCGTACTGGGCGGGTGCATCATAGACCGCGGAACCGGACTGCCAGGGAAAACCGGCTGATACGTACAGTGTCCCCCTGGCCAAGCCGGGGATTGTGCCCTGCATTACCCCCGTCTTTGACACTGCCCTTGACCCTACCCTCCTGCGTGGGTATCTTTGGTATACTTGGGGGTGCCCCGGTTTCGACTGTTACGGTCCGATCCGCAGGTCGCAGGTGGAGTTCCGATCTCCTACTCTCGGAAAACTTTCAAGTGCCAACGATAACGGCACCCTCGCTCTCGCCGCGTAAGCGCCGATAGCGACGGACCCCGTGGTGCGCTGCTCCGAGCGCCACGTCCGGTCTGCAACCCGATCAGAGCTTACCTGCCACTGAGCCCGCGCGGCGGCAGGGACACCCAGCGGGATACGGGAGCGAAAGCGCGACGGCCCGCCGCCCGCCCCCCGACAACCCGAATGGCCGCCTAAACCTGTAGACGCCTCCGTTTCGCGTATCAGGACGCGGGTTCGACTCCCGCCACCTCCAAAAACCACACAGCTCCCCTACTGGGGGGCTTTGTTGTTTTTAGGGCGGGAGTCGAACGGGTTGGTGCGGCCCGGAGGTTCCGAGACATCGAGGAGCCGGAGGGACAGCGCCCATGGAGGGGCGCTGAGCAGCAACCCCGGCCCGGAGCAAGGAGCCAGGATGGCTCCGTAGCGTAGGGTCGACTCCCGCCACCTCCAATAAAACAGCTACCGCTCAGCAATGATCGGTAGCTGTTTTCTTTATACCGGCGGGAGTCGAACCGGAGCCGGCGCGCGCCAAGGGCGCAGAAAGGCGCCATGGATGGCGCCGACAGCCGGAGGAGGCGGGCTCATCGCCGCGAACCGGTGAGCGGCAGAGAGTGCGCAGGACGCGCACGACTGGAGGTCGACTCCCGCCACCTCCAACAAAGCACATATCCCAAAAGAAATCAGTGGTTTTATAAACTACCGCCACCCCTTCCGCAACATTTCCAGTTTTTCCTGACGGTTCAATACCTGGGAGCATTCGTCCCAGCCGGACACGTCTTCTACCCTGCTGTAGCGTTCGTCGAAGGCATGGAAGGGTTTGACTTCATCAAGGCGCTGGTTGGCCTGTTCCATGTTGCCCAGGGCTACCTGTACCCAGACATCGCTGAGTACGTCGGGAATCTGGCCAAACATCTTGCGGATCTCTTCAAGCCGGCTGGAGAGGGCCTGGTGCACTTTGTCTTCCACTGATGGTGCGTATCTGAGGTTCAGGATATTTATGGCAGAGCGAGCCTGCCCTATGCGCTGGATGCGGCCTTTGCGCTGTTCCAGGCGGGTGGGGTTCCAGGGCAAGTCTACATTGATCAGAGTACCCAGCATCTGAAGGTTCAGCCCTTCGCTAGCGGCATCGGTGCCCACCAGCAGTTTGAGTTCCCTGTTCCTGACCATGAGCTTGATCTCCTCGCGGTCCTTTCGCAGGAAGCTGCCATTGGCGTAGATGCCGGATTTGCCGCTGCCGGCATACAGGCCTATGGGCTGGTCGGGGAAACTGTCCTTGATCCGTTCGGCCACCCACCTGGCGGTATCCAGATACTGGGAGAACAGGATGCACCCTTCCTCTGCCCAGTGCCTGGCCACCAGGTACTCCTCTATCCTGGCCCACTTGGGGTCGGAGCTCGGGCCTGCGGACAGTCCGGCCTCCAGAGCACGGCCACATTCTTCCAGCTTCTGGCGCATCTGGGGAGTCAGGCTCTTCAGGCTCACGTTTTCCGCAGCTGCCGTTGAGGCGGGAAACAGATCGTAGCCTTCGGGGCCACTGTATCCTTCGGTACTGTCATCCTCATCGGCCTCATCGATGCTTTCCCAGTCGTTCAGCATGCGGGTTACCGTGGACAAACCGGCATGGAGGGAACTGCCGATCCGCCTGAGCAGCATGGTTTTGAAGAAGCCGGCAGACCGGACCCGGGCGGCCAGTAGTCTGCAGAATTCTTCGGCTGCCTCATAGGCCTGGCGGGAGTAGCTGTCCAGCAGTACTGGTTCTTCCTCGCCGTGGAGTATCACTTGGACAGGAAGGAGGTACGGGGAATTAGTCTGGGGGTTTATGGCCTTCTCCAGGTACTCCCGGG
>JAVEXH010000135.1:0-7407 GCA_034004175.1 Spirochaetia bacterium | reverse complement strand
CCTCCGAATATGCCTGGATCTGGGAATACACCAACATCGTTGGTGCCTATGATGCCGTTGATGGCGGCTCCCTTGATGCAGTAGGCGTCCGTGCAGTAGATGATCTGACCCTCGAGGTCAAGCTCAGCACCCCCACCGACTATATCGTAAGCCTCCTGTCCTTCTACCACTTCCTGCCCACCAAGAAGTCCTCGGTTGAAGCCGGTCCCGAAGGTTCCTGGGCCAAGGATCCTGCTCTTGCCGTAAGCAATGGTCCCTACAAGCTTGCATCCTACACCATTGGCCAGGGTCTGGTGCTCGACAAGAACCCCAACTACTGGAATGCCAATGAAGTAAAGATTCCCGGCATCAATGCCGTCTTCATTACCGAAGCATCCACCGCCTACCAGGCCCTCCTGAGCGGCGAGCTTGACTTCATTCCTGAAGTTCCTTCCGCCGAAGTTCCCCGGCTCATCGCCGAGGATGACCGTTTCTTCGTGTTCCCCCTCCTTGGAACCTACTACTACAACTTCAACCTGACCAATCCCAAGTTCCAGGACGTCCGTGTCCGCAGGGCCATGGCCTTGGCCATCGACAGGGAGCTCATTGTTGAGACCCTTGGTGCCGGCCAGGTGCCTGCTGCCGGTTTCGTACCGCCAGGATTCCTTGACCACGAAGGCAAGGACTTCTTCAAGACCGCTGGTATGTATGGTTTTGCAACCGATGCCAGCAAGGTAGCAGAGGCCAAGAAGCTCATGGCCGAAGCCGGCTATCCTGATGGTAAGGGCTTCCCCGAGTTCACCATCATGTACAACACTTCCGAAGGCCATAAACTGGTTGCAGAACTGGTCCAGGAGATGCTCAAGGTGAATCTTGGCATCAACGTGAAGCTTGAGAACCAGGAATGGGCAGTCTTCCAGGATACCCGCAAGGCTGGCAACTATGAAGTTTCCCGCGGTGGCTGGCTGACCGACTTCATGGATCCCTCCGGCCTCCTCAGCATCTTCACCATTGGCAATGCCTACAATGATCCCAAGTATGCCAATCCCGAGTACAACGAACTGATGTCCAAAGCTGCCAAGACCCGCGGCAAGGAGCATTTCGAGGCTCTGTACAAGGCTCAGGGCTTGTTGATGAACGATGTGCCCATGATCCCTGTCTACCACTATTCCGACACCATGATGGCATCCGCCAAGCTCAAGGGCTGGGACCGGAGCGTTCTTGGTTCCGTTGACTTCAGCGCTGCCTACCTCGAAGAGTAAGACTGCGTGAAGAGTTGGTAAATCTAACCCCGGTCGCGACCTGTGCGGTCGGGGTTTTCCTTCCCCTGCAACGGTTTACGTAAAAGGCCGTCACCTCGGCCGCAGATTGGCTTCCCGAAAATTCTGCCATACTATGCCGAGAGGAGTTCAAGTTATGAGGTCTTATTTCCTGAAGCGCGTGGTGTCAATGTTCATCACCATACTGCTGATAACCGCGCTTACATTTACCATGATGCACTCCATCCCCGGCGGCCCGTTCACCAGGGAAAAGGCTGTTCCCGATGAAATACTCCGGCGCCTCAATGAGCGGTACAACCTGGACCAACCGGTATTCATGCAGTATCTGGATTACATGAAGGGTCTGATTACCTTTGACCTTGGTCCTTCATATTCCAAGATAGGAACGTCCGTAAACGACCTGATAATCGGCGGCTTCCCTGCCTCGGCCAAAATCGGTTTGTTTGCCAGCATTCTCATCATCATAGTGGGTATCCCGATCGGCGTGATATCGGCGCTCAAGCAGAACAAACCCATAGACTACGTGGTGATGTTCATGGCCACTTTGGGTATTACAGTGCCTAGCTTCGTGGTCGCAACGTTGATAATCTATTTCTTTGCCGGCAAGCTGGGCTGGATTCCGAGTTTCGGAATAACCAATCCCCTGGGGTATATAGGCCCTGTCATTGCACTATCAGGCTACTCGCTTTCCTTTATTTCCCGGCTTACACGATCGAGCATGCTTGAGGTTTTACGGCAGGATTACATCCGTACCGCCCGGGCCAATGGCATACGTGAATGGTCAGTGCTTGGCAAGCATGCCATAAAAAATGCCCTCATCCCGGTGGTTACCTATCTTGGCCCCATGATCGCAGCCATCCTGACTGGCTCTTTTGTGATAGAAAAGATTTTTGCCATCCCGGGCCTTGGCAAGTACTACGTAGATAGTGTGAGTAACCGGGATTATACGACCATCATGGGGGTTACGGTATTTTATGCCGTTTTCTACATCATAATGGTGTTGCTTGTAGACCTTGCGTATACGATCATCGATCCACGCATCAAGTTCGGGAGCGAGAAGTGAGTTCCATGAATCCTAATAAATTCGAGTTCATCAAAGACAAATATGATGATTCCGAGACAGCCCGGCCCAGCCTTACCTACTGGCAGGATGCCTGGCGGCGGCTCAAAAAGAACAAACTGTCCATGGCTGGTCTGATAACCATAGGGCTCATCCTCTTTGCGGGCGTGTTCGGTCCTATGCTTACGCCGTACTCGTATTCGGACCAGGTGAACAAATACAGGAACCTGCCCCCCATCATGAAGCTGTACGAACTGGGTGGTACCTATTTCTACGTTTCAAACGACTACAATGTCTTTGCCGTAGAGCGCAATGGCCGCCTCATAGACCGCGTGGAGGCTGACCGCAGCCGGCGCGATGTGATCAACAAGGTCTACACCTACATCTATCAGGGCGAGGATGTGGTCCTTGATTTCTCGTACAATCTTCTACAGTCAAAGATGGGCTATGATTACGACTTTACCCTGGAGTACCGTGGAGAAACTGCCACCAAGCATTCCATATCCAGGCTGAACCGTGTTTTCCCTTTTGGTACCGATGACATCGGCCGGGACCTTATGACCCGGGTACTCTACGGTGCCAGGATTTCATTGCTGGTCGCCTTCATAGCGACGGTGGTGAACCTGTTCATCGGCATGATATACGGCAGCATTTCAGGTTTCGAAGGCGGTAAAGTGGATGAGGTGATGATGCGCATTGTGGACATCATCAACTCCGTTCCGCTGGTGCTGTACGTGATCCTTCTCATGGTCTGGTTCAGGGGCGGAGGCCTCTGGAACATCATCATAGCCCTGAGCAGCGTCTACTGGGTATCGATGGCTCGTCTCGTACGTGGACAGATACTGTCCCTGAAAGAGCAGGAGTTCATTCTGGCTGCCAAGGTTCTTGGTGTATCCCGGAACCGGATCATAATGAAGCACCTGATACCCAACGCTATTGGTCCTATCATCGTTTCCATGGCCATGATGATACCCAGTGCCGTTTTCACCGAGTCGTTCCTGAGCTTCATCGGTCTGGGTGTATCAGCACCCATGGCATCCTGGGGCACACTGGCCAACAATGCCCTCTCTGGTATGATAACCTATCCGTATCAGTTGTTCTTCCCCGCCTTGTCTATTGCCTTGACGATGCTGGCGTTCAACTTCATTGGAGACGGCTTGCGCGACGCCCTCGATCCACGTCTGCGCAAGGGATAAGCTGAAAAAGGGGATGATATGAGTGATACAATCCTTGAGGTCAATGGACTACAGACCTCTTTCTTTACCCATCTGGGGGAAGTACAGGCCGTTCGTGGCCTGAGCTTCACGATGAAGAAGGGCGACATACTCGGCATAGTCGGGGAGTCCGGCAGTGGCAAAAGCGTGTCCGCTCTTTCGCTGATGAAGCTGATCGATTTTCCCGGGCGTATCAAATCCGGGTCCATCGTCTTTGACAAAAAAGACATAACCAACTATTCAAACACCCAGATGTCCGATATGCGTGGCAACGACATGGCCATGATATTCCAGGACCCGATGACCTCCCTGAATCCTGTCTTCTGCATCAAGAGTCAGATGGTTGAAGTGATCCGCCGGCACCGCAAGGTGAACCGCAAGGATGCCCTGAAGGTTGCCATCGAGATGCTGCAACTTGTCGGCATTCCCGAACCGGAGAAGCGCATACACGCGTATCCTCACCAGTTCTCCGGTGGCATGCGCCAACGGGTGATGATAGCCACAGCACTGTCCTGCAACCCGAAGCTGCTGATAGCGGACGAGCCTACCACGGCTCTGGATGTAACCATCCAGGCCCAGATCATCGACATCATGAAGAATATTTCAAAAGAGCTGAATACCTCCATCATCCTGATCACCCACGACCTTGGCGTGATAGCCGAACTGTGCTCCAGGATAATCGTGATGTATGGCGGCATGGCCATGGAGAAGGGCAATATCGACGACATCTTCTACAAGCCAAGCCACCCGTATACAAGGGGTTTGCTGCAGTCCCTGCCACGCATGGATAGCCACGCCAAGGATAGGCTTGTTCCGATAAAAGGTTCACCGCCTGACCTGATGAAGCCACCTGCTGGTTGCCCATTCTCGCCGCGTTGCCCTCATGCCATGCAGATCTGCCGCGAGGAAGCGGCGCCGACCTTCAAAGTAGGAGAAGGTCATACTTCGGTCTGTTGGCTCTTGCACAAGGATGCCCCGGCAGTGGAAGGATACGCCAAAGGGGAGGTTGTAGATGCAGAATGACCGCGTCCTGCTGCAGGTAGAGAACCTGAAGAAATATTTCCGGATAGACAACAACTTTACCAACAAGAACCGCCAGGATCTTACCGCGGTGGATGATGTGAGCTTTGTCATCAGAAGGGGAGAGACCTTCGGTCTTGTCGGCGAGTCCGGGTGTGGCAAGTCCACTATCGGGCGTACCATAGTACGCTTGTACGAGCCAACTGCCGGCAGGATTGTCTTCGATGGTGAGGATATCACCACCATGTCCCAGAAGGATCTTCATCCCTACCGCAAGCGCATACAGATGATATTCCAGGATCCGTACGCCTCCCTGAATACCCGGATGACCGTAGCTGAGATAATCGGGGAAGGCATGCTTACCCACAAGCTTGGAAACAATGGGGAGCGCCTGGATCGGGTGCATCACCTGCTGAACACCGTCGGACTCAAGAAAGAGCACGCCAACCGCTATCCCCATGAGTTTTCGGGTGGGCAACGCCAGCGCATCGGCATAGCCAGGGCTCTGGCCGTGGAACCGGAGCTGATCATCTGCGACGAGCCTATCTCGGCCTTGGATGTGTCCATACAGGCCCAGGTGGTGAACATGCTCGAGGATCTGCAGGACAAGATGGGGCTGACCTACCTGTTCATTGCCCATGACCTGTCCATGGTGAAGCATATCTCCGACAGGATAGGGGTGATGTACCTGGGCAAGCTGATGGAAGTCTGCGACAGCAATGAGCTGTACGAGAACCCATTGAACCCGTATACCCAGGCGCTGCTTTCGTCCATCCCTGTGCCGGATCCAAGAGCCAACAGGACCAGCAAGCGTATAGTCCTTCAGGGTGATGTAAAGAGCCCCATAAATCCGCCTCCGGGATGCCGCTTCAACTCACGCTGTCCCAAGTGCCAGCAGATATGCAGGGAACAGACACCAGAGCTTCTTGAGGTGAAGCCCGGCCATTTTGTGGCCTGTCATTTCGTGAAGCCGGCCTGATCCGTTCGAGATGAAGGCGTGCATCGGACATGAAGCAGGCCTGCGCCGGACAAGAGCCAGGCGTGGGCTGCAGCAACTGTAGATGGCAAATCAATATTGAAGCCTGGACGGGTACCAGTGATGATCCTGGTGCCCGTTTTTTTTGCTGTGATAGCGGCAGGAGAACAGGTTCCGCCCACGGCATTGACCGATATGCCGTTCAATTATTACTATCCATCCCATGATAAGCCCCGACGAACTGCGCCAGAAATATCTGGACTTTTTCAGAACCAAGGACCACGCCGTCATTTCAGGCAAGTCCCTCATACCCGAGAATGATCCCACCGTTCTCTTCACCACTGCCGGCATGCATCCCTTGGTGCCCTACCTCCTGGGCGAAGCCCATCCCGCAGGCAAGCGGCTGGTAGACTACCAGAAGTGCGTCCGCACCGGTGACATTGACGAGGTGGGGGACACCAGCCATCTGACCTGTTTCGAGATGCTGGGTAACTGGTCCCTTGGTGACTACTTCAAGAAGGAATCCATAGCGTATTCCTGGGAGTTTCTTACCAGCCCCCAGTGGCTGGGCCTGGAGAGCGCAAAGCTCTCGGTTACTGTGTTTGCCGGAGACCAGAACGCCCCCCGTGACGAAGTGTCCGCAGGTTTCTGGAAGGATGTCGGGGTTCCCGAAGACCGGATCGCGTATCTGCCTGCCAAGGACAACTGGTGGGCAGCCGGTCCCGTAGGACCCTGTGGTCCGGACAGCGAGATCTTCTACTGGGTGGGCAAGGGCCTGCCACCGGCTGGTTCAAACAAGGGCAGCGATCCAGACAACTGGATGGAGATCTGGAACAACGTCTTCATGGAATACAACAGGGTAGACGAGAAGACCCTGGTCAAACTGCCTGCCCAGAATGTTGATACCGGCATGGGCCTGGAACGCACAGTAACCGTGCTCAATGGATTCACCAGTGTATACCAGACCGAGATATTCCAGCCCGTCATCAAGGCCCTGGAAGCTGTCTCGGGTTATACCTACGGCGGCCACGAGTCCAAAGATACCTCGGTGCGCATCATTGCTGACCATGTGCGTGCGGCAACCTTCATCATCGGGGATCCTCAGGGAGTGTCTCCTGGCAATGTAGGTGCAGGCTATGTGCTGCGTCGGCTTATCCGCCGTGCGGTGCGGCATGGCAAGAAACTGGGTGTGGATGGCTTGTTCCTGACAAAGCCCGCCCTGGTGGTGATAGAGCGCTTCGGCAAGGCCTATCCGGAACTGCTGGATAATCGTGATCGCATAATCACCGAGCTTGAGCGTGAAGAGGCCAAGTTCCTGGAGACCCTGCAGAAGGGCGAGCATGAGTTCGAGAAGATGCTGCCCAATCTTCTGCGCAACCCCCAGAAGATCATGTCCGGCCGGCTGGCCTTCAAGCTGTACGATACCTACGGTTTTCCCATAGAGCTGACCCTGGAGCTGGCTGCCGAGAACGGTCTGACCGTGAACCGTGAAGAGTTCGATGAGGCCTTCCGCAAGCATCAGGAACTGTCACGCGCAGGAACCGAGGGCACCTTCAAGGGAGGCCTGGCAGACCAGTCGGAAGCCACCACCAAGTACCATACCTCTACCCACCTGCTGCACAAGGCTCTGCGGATGGTTCTTGGCGACCATGTAGCCCAGAAGGGCTCAAACATAACCGCCGAGAGGCTACGCTTCGATTTCTCCCACCCGGCTCCCATGACCCCCGAAGAGATCAAGCAGGTGCAGGATATCGTCAATGAACAGATCAAGCGGGACCTGCCGGTGAGCATGGTCGTGATGCCCCTTGAGCAGGCCAAGGCAGACGGTGCCATGGCTCTCTTCGGCGAGAAGTACGAGTCAATGGTAAAGGTCTATAC
>JAVEXH010000134.1:0-7416 GCA_034004175.1 Spirochaetia bacterium | reverse complement strand
CGTGATGGTCGGCGCGGTGTCCACCTTCGACGACTACTTTGCCGATGCCGTTGCACGCATAGCCCTCAAGGGCGAGCGGGCCGGCCTGATGGCAGAGACCCAGTCGCGTATAGCCAAGAACCTGTCCGACACCCGGGCGTCGATATCGGGTGTGAACCTGGACGAGGAACTGGCCAACATGATCAAGTTCCAGCACGGCTATGCGGCGTCGGCCAAGTTCATAGCCACGGTGGACACGATGCTGGACACCATCATCAACAGGATGGGCAGATGATGACAGGACAGACCAGCTGCGGACAATCTGATTACGGGAGGACGCCATGAGACGGGTCAGCACGGATTTCATGAACAACGACATGCAGTACTGGCTCCGCCGGAACGAGGACCGCCTGGCTTCGATGAACAACAAGATCGCCAGACAGGAAAAGCTTGAAAACCTGCGCGACGACCCCATGGCCGCGGCCCGCAGTGTACGCTATGAATCCTTTGCCACCAGGCTGCAGCGTTACGAGCAGAACGTGCGCTATACCCAGGACCGCGCGGCCATAGCCGAAGGCTACATGCGCCAGACCCAGGACATCATGCAGCGGGTACGTGAACTTGCGGTAACCGGCGCCAACGGCGTATATACCAAGGAAGACACCGCTGCGATGGCGGTGGAAGTGGACCAGCTCCTGGCCGAACTGGTAAATCTGGGCAATGCCCGCGGGCCGGATGGAGACTTCCTCTTTGCCGGAGACAAGGCACGTACCGAGCCCTTCAAGGTGACAAGCGGCCGCACCCCCGGTGCCGATGGGGCTGCGACGGTGGCTGTGGACTACCTTGGCGGTACCGGCACCCCGCAGGCTGAGATCAGCGAAGCCACCTACCTCCCCATGAACCTACCAGGAGACGCGGTGTTCTGGGCCGAGCGGCAGCGGGTGGCATCATCTTCGGATGCCTCGGCCTACCGCGTGATGGACAATGCCTCGATCTTTGTGGACGGGCACGAGATTGGCCTGAAATCCGGGGATACCGTGCAGGCCATCATTGCCAAGATAAACGATTCAGGCGCCCCGGTTAAGGCATCCCTCGACCCGACGAAGAATTCCCTGGTCATAGAAGGCAATCAGGCACACAGGATACGCCTTGAAGACGGAGCCGAGTCCAGTGTGCTTGCCGACCTTGGCATACTTACAAGCTCGAAGATTCCATCCGACTACGCACCAACAGCCCGGGTCTCCGGTGGTTCCATCTTCGACACCGTGATAGCCCTGCGCGATGCCCTGTACAAGGGCGACACGTACGAAGTCGGCGGCAAGGTGCTGGCAGGGCTTGATTCAGCCATGGACAACATGAACCGCCGCCTGGCCGAGGCCGGCTCCATGGTGGAACGCCTGGACATGGCAGCCCTCAGGCTGAACAAGGAGATACCCGACGTGACCAAGCTCCTGGCTGCCGAGAAGGATCTGGACTTTACCCAGGCCGTGACGGACCTGAAGATGATGGAGTATGCCCGGACAGCAGCCTTGCAGATGGCAGGACGGGTCCTGCCCAAGACGCTCCTTGACTTCCTGCGGTGATTAGGTCAGATTGGGTATGAAAATGAAGCTGCAAACCAGGATCATGGGCCAGATCGACATAGACGATCGGCAGATACTAGACTTCCCCAACGGCATCATAGGCTTCGAAACCTTCAGGTCTTATGCCTTGCTGGACGCGCCCCAGAAACCCTACTTCTACCTGCAGTCCCTGGATATGGTGGAACTGGGCTTCATACTGCTGGATCCCTTCCTCTTCAGACCCGACTACTCCATAAACGTTGCCGACGAGGCCATGTCGTCCATCGGTGTGACCGACCCTGATGACGCCCTGGTGCTGGCCATGGTCACCGTTCCGCCTGATGGCGGCAAGGTAACAGCCAACCTCATGGGTCCCCTCATCATAGGCAAATCCGCCCGCAAGGGTGCCCAGGTGATACTGGCAGACCCGCGCTGGGAAACCAGGCATGATGTGATGGCGGAACTGGCCGCTTCCAGGAAATAGCCATGCTCATCCTGACGCGCAAGCTCAACGAGAAGCTGGTGATCGGCGACGGCATCGTCGTGTCCATCATCGAAGTACGGGGAGACCAGGTAAAACTCGGCATAGAAGCACCAAAAACCGTGAAGGTCTTCCGCCAGGAAGTCTACGATGCCATCCAGGAACAGAACCGCCTGGCTGCTGGTTCCCCAATGCAGCTCCCTCTGATAGAATAGGCTCCGGTACTGCAGCCTCCGCTTTAACAGCCAGAATCAGGCTCCCGGAAGGGATCCTGGCCTATGGGCAGGTACCTGCCAACAGCCATGCAAGGAAACAAAAAGCCATGATGCACCATCCCTCCACCGGTTTTGCCATGGGTGATCCCTATGCCGATCCCCTGAGAACTCCTCCATCACCCGCAGATGCCTCTGCATTTTTTGACACCCTCATACTGTCAGCCTCGGGCTGGCGGGGTGTGTTCGGACAGGATGATGAGGACATGGCTGAGACCATCACTCCGGCCAAGGCTTATGCCGTTGGCCGCATGGCCCTGGTGTTTGCCGACCGCCTGCTTGAAACCATCTCCGGCAGTGCCGCCGGAGAAACCACGAGCCGGACCGTCAGCCAGCCCCCGGTAGTGGCCGTGGGAATGGACACCAGGCCAACAGGCCCCGCCATAGCCGACGTGATGATCCGGGTCTTTGCAGCCCGTGGCCTGGTTGTGCGCTATGCTTTCATGACCGCCGCTCCCGAGATCATGGCCTGGGCCAGGCAGGCAGGATCCCTGCCCGCCGACCATCCCGGTCATCTGGATGCCTTCTGTTACATCTCGGCCAGCCACAACCCGCCGGGACACAACGGCGTGAAGTTCGGCCTGACAGACGGCGGCGTCCTGGACCCGGCTGAGACCAGGCTACTCATCGAAAGGCTGCGGGACAACCCCTGTACTGCAATGGATATAGAGCGGCTGGCTGAATTGACGGCCACCCCGGAACCCTCGGATATTGCCAGGTTGTACTCGTCGGCTGTGGCCAACAAGCGCCAGGCCATCTCGGTCTACACCCTGTTCACCCGGGAAGTCGCCGGCCTCTCTGCCGATCTGGCTGACCAGGAGGCAGAACTGGATGCCCTGGCCGCAGCCATCCAGGCTCATAGCAGACCTGCCTCGGAGCTTGAGGAATCCGATGACCCCATGAGCCGGGGAGACCGGAATGCCGGCTTCCTCGAGGAAGGCGACAGGGACACCGAATCCGACCAGGCTGATGGCGATATAGGCATAGTGGTGGACTTCAACGGTTCGGCCAGAGCCTTGTCCATCGATGGAGACTTCCTCTCCGGTCTGGGCATAAACCTGCAGTCCATGAATGCCGCTCCCCGGCGCTTTGCCCACCGCATAGTTCCCGAAGGCGAATCCCTGGACCCATGCAGGCGCGAACTGGCTGCAACCAGGATCCAGGGCCGCAACTGCCTCCTGGGATATGTACCCGACTGCGACGGCGACAGGGGCAATATCGTGTACTGGGACGATATGGACAAGGAAGCCAAGGCTCTGGAAGCCCAGGAAACCTTTGCCGTTGCCGTCCTGGCTGAACTGGCCTCGGCTGAGCATCGGGCTCTGGTAAAGGCCGAGTCCGGACAGGGAAGCCCGCACAGTCCACTCAAGGCTGGCACAACCGAACCCATCCCGGCACAGCCTGGCAAAAGCAGGGCCGTGGTGGGCAACGATGCCACCAGCATGCGCATAGACCACATAGCCAAGGCCTTCGGGGCCCGGGTGTTCAGGGCAGAAACCGGGGAAGCCAATGTGGTAGGCCTGGCCAGGCTTCTGCGTGAACAGGACTATAGCGTACGCATTCTGGGTGAGGGCTCCAACGGCGGTGTCATTACCCATCCGGCAGGGGTACGGGACCCTCTGAACACCATTACTGCCATGCTGAAGCTACTCTACCTGCGGGACCAGGGCTCCGTTCCAGGACCCTTCAAGCTCTGGCTGCAGAAGACAGGCAGGGCAGAAGCCTACCGGGACAACTTCGGCATGGCAGACATCATAGCCAGCCTCCCTCCTTACGCCACCACCAGTGTGTTCGAGGCACGGGCTGCGCTGAGGATCAGCACCCGCAACCAGGGAGCCCTGAAGAAGGCCTATGGCAAGCTGTTCAGGGAAGCCTGGCCTGCCCTGGCCGCTGAACTGCAGCCAACCTTCGGCAGCCTCTCGTGGCGGGTACTGGCCAGCCTGGGCAAGGAAGAGAAACCTCTGCAAGGCGAATTTGACGAATCGGGCACCGGGGGCCTCAAGATCCTGCTAGAGAACCAGGAAGGCGCAACGGTCGCCTTCCTGTGGATGCGCGGCTCCGGGACGGAGCCTGTTTTCAGAGTGATGGTGGATGTGCGCGGCGGCAGCCAGGCCATGGAAGAACTGCTCCTGCAACGGCACACCAGCCTGGTCCGCCAGGCCGATGCTATTGCATAATAACGCAGTAACTGCTAGTATCCGCGAAGGAAGTCCGGCATGACGCAGGATATGTACCAACCGTACGGTTGGATCCGGGTTGCGCTGTAGCCGGCACAGGAGAGATCAGATGGGCGTTCGGGGAGAGATTTTTTCCAGCAAGGTCATGTGTGAAGGCCGTAGTTATTTCTTCAATGTGAAGGAAAACCGGATGGGCGATCTTTTCCTTGCCATAGTGGAAAGCAAGCCAACCGAGACCGAAACCTTTGATCGCCGGTCCATAGTGATCTTCAGGGAAAACCTCCAGGAGTTCCTCAAGTCCTTCGAGAAAGCCCTGGCCGCCATGGACAAGGTGCCCATGAAACGGCCATCCAAGCGGTCCGAACGCCACGTCTCCGACAGCCCTTCCGAGGGTAGCCGCGGTTCGTCTGAAAGAGGCCACGGTCCGTCCGACAGGTCCCATTCCGGATCCTCCGACCGCCGCGTGGACAGGCGTCCGACCGGCCTCCCCCCTGTCCCGCCGGCACCGCGCCAGCGCCGTTCCGATGTGGAAGGCACCTTCTCACTGCTGCCGGAAGAAACTTCATCTTCCGGAAAATCTTCTGCCAGAACAACCTCGAAGCCAGGCAAGCGGGTTGTCCGGCCACGATCGGCCGCAGCCGAACGTATGGTTCCAAGGCCTCCCGCCGAAGACCCCGATGCCAAGCCAGTGCGGCGGGTCACGGTGAAGCGGGCCAAACCCAAGGACTGAGTCCAGCCTATTCCTTCATGTAATTGAAAGATATCCTCTGTATGGGCGATGGCCCGATGGCTCTGCAGACAGCCCTATGGGCCGCTGTGGGGTACCCCTTGTGCCCGGCATAGCCATAGTCAGGATACAGCCAGTCGTAGCGTTCCATGGCCCTGTCCCTGGCTACCTTGGCCAGGATGGAAGCAGCCATGATCGCCGGCACCGTGGCATCGCCCTTGACCACCGGCCGGCAGGGACAGGGCAGGACAGGAGCCTTGTTTCCGTCCACCAGCACCAGGGAAGGCAGTACATGCAGGCCTGTGAAGGCCCGCTGCATGGCCAGCATGGTAGCACCCAATATATTCAGCCTGTCGATCTCGGCTGGCCAGGCCCAGTCCACCCACCAGATGGCTTTCTCCGTTATCAATCCGTAAGCCCGTTCACGTGCCGTACGACTCAGGGCTTTGGAATCTCCGAGCAGATCCAGCGGGAAGCCAGGAGGAAGTATCACTGCCGCTGCCGCAACCGGACCGGCCAAGGGACCCCTGCCCGCCTCGTCGATGCCACACAGCAATTCCGGTTTGAAGTCGCTCATACCCCATCATAGCACAAAGACCGGGTAGCAGGTCCGGGGTCATTGCCAGGCCTGCACCCGGGATGCTGCATGCAGGATACTGGCTGCGTGCGGGAAACGGACCGCTTGCAGAGCCACCGCCCTGCGGGCTAGGCTTGATGGATGAACCTCCACTTCCTGAAACTCCGGGTAGCCGCGGACCCCTGGGTACTCATCAACCGTTGCGGACCTGCAACTCCGGATGCGCCAGCCGATATCACAGACTGGCAATCCGCGGCAGCCCTGGTTTGCCATCCATACAGAGGCGTCGCAGCAAGAGGCCTGGTTCTCGTAGATGGTGAAGCCGAACCATACCGGGTACAAGCCTGGAACGCCACCGGACAACTCCGGACCCTGCCACCTGTTGCCGCTCTGTGCGCAGCCAGGTGGCTCTTTGACAACGGTCGCGCAGCAGGTGAAACCGTTACCCTGGAGGGCACCGGTGGGTCGGAGAGCCTCGGCGTGCCGCTGGAGATCCTGGTGCTGGATTCAAGGAATTTCGGACTGGCCCTGGGCAACCCCCAGGCCCGGCTGGCAGACAAACGTACACCTGGCCACTTTGCTGTAACCCTGACCGACAAGACCCTGCAGGTGCGGCTCCATGACGGGGCTGTGCCCAGCAAATCCAGTCCCGGAATGGAGGCAAAAAATCTGGTACAGGTTGGGTGCGTTGCCAGGCACGAACTGCACCTGAAGGCCCGGGGCACCGATGCTCTGGAGGCTGCCGGTGCGGCTGCAAGCGCCGCAAGCCTGGCCGGATATGCAGACAGAGACTGTACAGTACTGCTCGGTGACAGCAGGATCATGGTGCAGTGGCCCGAAGGAGGACCCATGTTCCTGGCGGCTGCTCCCGCATACTGCCTGGCCGGGGATATCTGGCTTGATGAGGATACAGGAAAACCCGGGCCAATCAGCTGAAGTAATCGACCCTGAAATCGCCGGAGACCCTGAATCCGAGATCTTCGTACAGCCCCCGGGCTGGCACATTGCCTTTCTTCACGAAGAGGGACAGTCCCTTGCCTTCTGCCAGTATGGACGCTGCCAATTCGGTTACCACCCGCCGGCCGTATCCGCGACCGCGAAGCTGACTGAGCACTATTATTCCACCCAGCTGCTCCCGTGCGTAGCCTACGGCATTGGTCTGGGCCCTTGCTGCTACCCTGCCATCCACTTCAAGTATCCGCACCCGGTAGCGGGCCAGACTGCGAGCCTGGTTGGCCCTGCAGACAGCCTCGTCATAAGGATGCATGGGCGTAGACACCTCTTCCATCTCGTAGGCCCTGGCTACGGGCATCAAGGCCTCAAGATCATCAGGAACCGCATAACGGGTTGTCGTGTCAGAGAAGATGACAGCTGATTGAACAGCAGAAGCAGCGGGTGTGAAGTCTGCAGCATCCAGGCTCATGGCATCGTAACGGATCGTCAGGGCAGGCCGCCAGCCCATGGCCAGCTGCAAGGCCCGGGTTGCTGATTCAAGGCCTACACAAGAGGCAGGACGGAAGGCACGTACGGTTTTGCAGGCCTTCAGCGCAGACATCAGCCCCTGTGCCTGGTCTTCATCAATCCCGGGATCCACGAGGGGCATGGCACAACCGCTGGCAGACAGGAATAACACGGCATCGA
>JAVEXH010000133.1:0-7429 GCA_034004175.1 Spirochaetia bacterium | reverse complement strand
CTACAACCGAATCCGACGCCATTCGGCTATTGGCTTTGTCGCACCTTCAGTCTATGCAGATCAGTATTATTACGGCAGCAAGGCTGCTTAGGGGAATGATGTCCACTATTGACAGTACAGGTCAGTCGGACCTGGCAGCGTACTCAAGGAACGGGAGGGTTTCAGATTCAATCTTGATGCCTACCGTAAGACCCTCTCTGGATTCCACTGGTACATAGTTCCGCTCGATCCGGAATTCCGGGAGGTCTCCTGTGTCGTGGCATATACTTCTTCCCTGAAGCTGTACGACTGCTTATTGGAGTGCTGATACTGGATGGACATGATTTGCGCGATTGCCCTCTCCATGCCTATGATCAGTTCCCCCTGTACAGTCTTTCTGGTTGATATATGATCATCGTATTCATCTTTGGTCATGCTGTGCCTCAGACGCGCTTTGTTTGATTGTCGGCTTCTTTTACGCTCTTTGTAATATCGGCTACATTGGTACTCAGTTGCTTCTGTCCCACCTTCCAGCCTTATCAGGCCAGCATTCCAATCCATTCAACCTCTTTTGCTTCTGTGGAGCAAATCCAGCGGTTTGGCTCTATTCCTTCTTGATGATAATAACGTGAAACGTAATCATCATTCATGATCCAGTCATCCAAAGATGGGGATACTGTGAAACTGGCTAGGGGCGAGCGGATAGCGCGCTTTGTCAGCATAGAGGTAGTAGTCAGACGGAAGCTGCGTCAGTTGCGTATCGCTGCCAGCCTGGATGATTTACGTGTTCCACCGGGCAATCGTCTGGAAGCACTCACAGTGGACCGTGCTGGTCAACACTCCATACGTATGAATGACCGGTACTGTATCTGCTTTCACTGGAGAGCCAGCATAGCCGTCGAAGTAGAAATTGTCGATTGTCATTAGGAGTCAATACATGGAAGGATTACAGCCTGTAAGCCCTGGAGAGTTGCTGAAGGAGGAGTTCCTGCTGCCCAGGGAAATAACCAAGTACCGGCTGGCCAAGGAAATCGGGGTACCTGCCCAGCGGATAGGCGAGATAGTAGCCGGACGACGTTCCATCACCGCCGATACTGACCTTCGGCTGTGCCGCTATTTCGGCCTGTCCATTGGCTACTGGCTGCGGGCTCAAACGGCCTATGATACCGAAATGGCCGCTACTGTCCTTGCGGGCATCAAACCCTGGAAAGCACAGCATTAGAAGACCATCCTTTGGCTTCGTTCCCGGCAAGTTCGAAAATCTCCTGGGGCGGGGGCTGTCCCTCTGTATGCTCCACCATTCCTCCGCCTGCTTGGATGGTCTCCAGCCGAGGCCCTGTCCTGAGAGTCACGCCTGTATGCCTTCAGCTACGTGCACCGGACCACTCGGCAAGGAAACCCCGGGCATTGGCATAGAACCTGTCCAGTACCGCAACAACCGTATCCAGGTCGGCCTGAGCGACCCCATGGCAGACGATGGCCAACCAGGTGTGCATAGCCGCTTCTACCCGGCCAACCACAGCCCGGCCTTCTCCGGTCAGCGTCACGGCAATACTTCGCCGGTCCTCCGCTGCAACGGTGACCGTCACATATCCGGCGCGCTCAAGGGACTGCACCGCCCTGGTGATGTAGGCTTTGTCTACCCCGGCAGCCATGGCAAGGGATGCCAGATTGCAGTGCTTCCCATCGCGAAGTTCAAGCAACAATGGAGCCGGACCGCTGGAAACACCGCTACCCGTCAATTCGCGGTTGAGAAAACGCTCTCCCATGCGGAACAGCAGGCTCACATGCCGGTTTATGGTTTTCAGGGTGCTAAGAGTTTCTCAAGCCGGCCAACCGGCCGCGCGTCTTGACCGCAAGAACGGCCGCGATGCCCACACCGACCAGCGCCGACAGAATCCAATCCAGCGGAGCAAAGCAGCCGACAGCGGTCAGCAGTGTCCAGGTACCGTACTGAAGCAGGAGAAAGGAATAGGTGATCAGGCCGGGATTGAAGCCGGGCTTGCCAACCTGAAACAGGATTGTATGCATGACATTGTTCAGTATCAGCTGGAACCAGATCATTGAAAAACCCAGCCAGGGCGCGACCGGCGCCAGAATTGCCCCTAGAATGACCATCGGCCAGGCGATCATCAGATTCACCTGGAAGACATAGCCTTCGTCCAGTGGAAAATCCGGATCGATTCCGGAGCCCATCGGGGTATCTAGATTGAAGAATTGCTTGAAGCTGCGTGCTGCCAGAACATACTCTTGCGCCTCGTGAAGCATCAGCAGGGGCAGATGCCGCCACAGCAGCCACTGATAAGGATTCATGAATGGACGCAGCCAGAGCAGCACAACGAGCAAGGGCGGTGCCAGGAACAAGGTGGCAGACTGCCACAGTCGGTTGATTTTCCGGTAATTCACAGTTCTCCCGAAAGACGGGAAACGGGTATCAAGGCCGGATGGAAGACCGCAGGTTTACCTCGACCCTCCCTGTCCTCCCCGGCTCAGTTCACTGCACCGGCAGGATACTTCTCCCGCATATACGCCAGGGTGGCCTTTATCATATTTTCCAGGACCGGCAGCTTGATGTCCGACAGCTTCTTCACATAGATGCAGGCTGCTCCCATGGTGTACTTGCCCAGGCCTTCCAGGAGGTGAGCCTGTTCGGGTACTCCAGTATAGACATACAGGGAAATGGCCGCCTTGCGAGGTGAAAAGCCTATCAGCGGCCAGTCCCCTTCCTGACTGCTCCGCTCTGACTTGTAATGGTAACTGCCGAAGCCGATGATCGAGGGGCCCCACATCTTCGGCTCGAAGCCGCTGAGTTCCTGCATGAGCTTGAGCAGGACCAGACTGTCAGCCTTCTTCTGCTCTGTGTTGGCAAAGTTCTGGATGAACGCCAGGACATCTTCATCCGTCGGTTTGGTCTTCAGTTCTCCCATGTTTCCTCCATATCTACACGCAGTCAGTAATCGAGGGAAACACCGGCTACGGGTGCCTATTTCTGCCGGTCGACCATAGCCTTGATCCAGACTGGCGCAAAGGGTGAGGTGCAGCCCTTGGGGGTCGGGTAGTCACGATAGATTCCCAGGGACTCGCCTATGGCTATGGCCCGTTGGCGGAACTCCGGATGGTTTATGCCGATCGCGGCAAGGCAGAAATTCATGGTCCATTGCTGCGGTGGGGCTGCGGTGGCCATTTCCGACTCGATGCGGTTAAGCAGGACGGCCAGGTCGAGGCCCTCCGGGTTTGATTCCACCCGCTCGGAGGTCAGGCTCCAGCCTGCCCGGGCTGCCCACGGGTCGGCATCGGACATCCACTTCCGGCGCAACTGTTCCGTATCCAGGTGTTTTCTGACGATATAGGCGTTAAGCCAGTCAGCCAGCTGCCCCGTGGTGGCAGAGCGCACCATGGCATCCAGCTGCTCCTGCCCCAGTCTGTCCGGCTTCATAAGCAGGACGGCCAGCAGCCGGGCTTCCAGAATCGGGCTCTCCCAGAGTGCCAGGGCCAGCTCGTGATCCGACCCATGGTCAGTACCGAATTCCTTGGCCAGTTTGCGGATGTCTCCCATCTGAACGCCGAAACACTGCAGATCACTCGACTCTTTCCGGTAACGGGCCTTGACGGCAGCCTTGCCGAGGGACTCCAGTTCATCAAGGGCTGTCTGGTATGACGGATGGCTCATCGCAAGGGCTCCATTCAGTGTGCGCCGGCATAGGCTGCCTCCAGGGCGGCTGTGTCGAACTTATTCATAGCTTATTAATATAGTCTACTTCTGATTGTACAGGCAGGCAAGGGCGGGATGGAGCAGAGGCAGCTGGAGACTACGCGCCAGGGACCGGGAGGGCGCCGGAGGCGGTCCGCCTTCAGGCGGACCACAGCCCGGACGGGCCCGGTGCCTGGTCCGGTATTCCGGGCCAGGCAGGCGCCCAAGGAGAAGAAGATCAGCCCACGAGCAGTTTGAGATCTTCCTCGACGGTGCTGATGCTGCCCAGGCCGAAGGTGTCGATGAGCACTTTGGCTACACCCGGGGACAGGAAGGCCGGGAGGGTGGGGCCAACGTGGATGTTCCTGAAGCCCAGGGACAGCAGGGCCAGAAGCACGATGAGGGCTTTCTGTTCGTACCAGGCGATGTTGAAGGCTATGGGCAGTTCGTTGACGTCTGCCAGGCCGAAGGCGTCCTTGAGCATGAGGGCGGTGACTGCCAGGCTGTAGGAGTCGTTGCACTGGCCGGCGTCCAGGACCCGGGGAATGCCGCCTATGTCGCCAAGGTCCAGCTTGTTGTACCGGTACTTGGCGCAGCCTGCGGTGAGTATGACTGCGTCCTGGGGCAGTGCCTTGGCAAAGTCGGTGTAGTAGTTGCGGTCTTTGGCGCGGCCGTCGCAGCCTGCCATGACAACGAACTTGCGGATCTTGCCGTCCTTGATGGCTGCGGCTATGGGCTCCGCGAGGGCTGCGACCTGGTCGTGGGCAAAGCCGCCGGTTATGGTGCCGCTCTCGATCTGCGTGGGTGCCAGACATTTCTTTGCTGCGGCTATGATGGGGCCGAAGTCCTTCCAGCCTGTGCTGTCAGCTTCTATGTGGGTGACACCGGGATAACCGGCCAGGCCGGTGGTGAACATGCGGCTTTTGTAGGAATCTGCTGGTGGCACGATGCAGTTGGTGGTCATCAGGATGGCGCCGTTGAACTTCTCGAATTCCTGGCGCTGCTGCCACCAGGCGTTGCCGTAGTTACCTGCAAAGTTGTCGTACTTCCTGAAGGCCGGGTAGTAGTGGGCGGGAAGCATCTCGCTGTGGGTATACACGTCCACACCGGTGCCCTTGGTCTGCTCAAGCAGCATCTCCAGGTCCTTGAGGTCGTGGCCGGAGACAATGATGCCGGGATTCCCACGGACGCCGATGTTCACCTTGGTGATTTCCGGTTTGCCATAGGCTCCGGTATTTGCCGCATCCAGAAGGGCCATGGCGGTGACGCCCACGGAGCCGCATTCCAGGACCAGAGCGGTAAGGGCGGCAGCATCAAGACTGTCGTCAAGGGTAGCAGCCATGGCCTTGTGCATGAAGGCAAAGACGGCCGGCTCGCGCTTCCCCAGTACGCTGGCGTGGTCGGCGTAGGCAGCCATGCCTTTGAGACCGTATATGAGCAGTTCACGAAGGGAGCGCACGTCCTCGTTCAGGGTGGCCAGGACACCGACGCCAGCTGCTTTTGACAGGTAGTCCTGGGGGGCGGCTGTCCAGGTAGCTGCATCACTGCGAAGCACAGCCTTCTCGCCGCTCACGCCCTCATCGGATCCGCAGGCCGGGCAGCCTTTTGAACCTGCAGTGCCTCTGGCCCTGTTTACTGCATCCCGCAGCTTGTCGCGAAGCAGCAGGCCCCGTGTCGTGGCTTTGATGAACCATTCCTGGTCAAAATTTGCATTGGTGATGGTGGCAAACAGGCCTTCCATGACAGCGCTGTCGGCTGCATCGGTGATATCGGTGGAAAGTCCAAAAGCACGCGCTTCCAATGCCCAGGCGCTGATGCCCTTGAGGGTATGAATGAGCAGATCCTGCAGATCGCTGGTGCTGGCATCCTTGCCACACACACCTTTTGCGGTGGCACAACCTTTGTTGCCCATGGCTTCCTGACACTGGTAACAGAACATGAGATCCTCCTGAGTATTCTTGGGCCTTGCCATAAAGGCGCAGCCTGGGTTGAAAATGGGGGTGGTATGCTTGAGGGTGATTTTTACCGTTCCAGCACAAGCACTACCCGGACAATGCCATGAGTGGCCATACCCGGGTATGATTCATTCGTCTACATCCAGGTGAGGCTTCCACCTTCTATGCCGACCACTACCGTTGATACCGGTACCTGGCGGCTTGCTGTGGACAGGACCTCATCCAGCATGCGCTTGAGGCCGCCGCAGCAGGGTACTTCCATTATTGCCAGGGTGATGGAGGCTACGCCGGCATCCTCGACCAGAGCCCGGATCTTGTCCATGTAGATTTCCTTGCCCGAATCCAGCTTTGGACAGGCGATGACAAGTTTTTTCCCTGCCAGCAAGGTCTGATGGAAGGCTCCGCAGGCAAAGGCGGTACAGTCGGCGGCTATGAGGAGGTCGGCACCGTTGAAGTACGAAGCCCGTGGGTTGACAAGATGGAGCTGGACCGGCCACTGCTCCAGCCGGGAAGCCATGCCGCCGCCTGCAGGTGCCGCCTGCCTGACAGCTGTGGGACCGGGAACCACCGGTGCACAGCCACCGAGAGTCGTTGTAGTACCAGCCGCAGCCGAAGCGGCGTCGGATGCGGATACTGTTGAAGGCCCGAAGGACCGGGCTGCGGAACCAGGACAACCGCCGGACATGCCGTTGTTTACCATGCGAACACTGCCTGTGGGTGCAAAGACTGGCCGGACCGGCTGCGGGGAAGGCTGCCGGGGAGGGGCGAATTTCCGTTCAGGAACAGACTCAAAACCGGGAATTACCACACCTTTTTCCTTGAGTGCCTCTATACCCTGGGCCAGCCAGGTGTCCTGGCCATGGTCACGCAGATGCTTGAGATGGGCGGCCAAAGTGGCCGTTCCGTTGGGCAGGATATGGTCTATGACCCTTCGCTCGTCATACTCCTCTGCCTCCCGCTCTATCACCGTGATGGCGCCCCGGGGACAATCCCCGATGCAGGCACCAAGACCATCACAGAGGCTCTCGCCTATCATCCTGGCCTTGCCGTCGATTATCTGCAAAGCACCTTCATGACAGCCCGTGGCACACAGGCCACAACCATCACAGAGGTCCTCGTCTATCTCTATCACTGTCCGCTTGCCCATCCTGTATTCTCCCTGAAACAAAATAGTTATGGTAAAATGGAACCATTATACCTATATGTAATCTGCAATACTCCCCTTCATAGCGTGCCTTCCTTCTTGAGTCAAATGGCTGCGGGGTTCATCATATTCTCCGGTGTTATATCCGCGATGGTACGCCGGTTCATATAGGCCAGCAATTCATTGGCATGTCTGCGTATTTCCGGCCCGAAAATGCAATTATGGGCATCACAACGCTCGGTACGGTAAGGGCAGAAATCTCCACCCATCGGCCCATCCACTGCCTCTATGGCATACCTGAAGCTGATATCGCCTGGCTTCATGGCCAGGGCAAAGCCCCCGGTTGGCCCTTTTACCGAACGGACCAAACCAGACCGTGCCAGGCGCTGCATGACCTTGGACAGATGATGCTCACTGGCACCGATCGCGGCCGCAAGATCCTTGACCTGGATCAGGTGCCCGGGCTGGGCGGCCAGGCCTGCAAGAGCATGGACAGCTATGAGTGCGGCATCTGAAAGATGGATCAAGGTGTTTACTGGCATTTCGGTATCACATTACCACTATCAAGCATTCCTGTCAAGTGTCACCCAGAGCATAACTGACGGCCTGCCTGGCATGCAGGAGGGTCGTGTCATACAGCGTGCAGGAGTGCTCCTTTAC
>JAVEXH010000132.1:0-7434 GCA_034004175.1 Spirochaetia bacterium | reverse complement strand
GGAAGATGCCGAGGCTCAGGTACAGGGCTGGGCTGGCCCTGTCTATGACCATTTCCAGTATCTGCACTACCGCAGCTATCACGATGATGAAGATGATGAAGGACAGATATTCCATGCCGAAGGGAATAAGGATGAACTCCAGGACCAGCCAGCTTACGGCTGCGGTTATGGTCATGACCACCGTAACGGCCATGCCGAGGCCGAAGGAACTTTTCCAGTCTTTGGAGATGGAAATGAAGGAGCACATGCCCAGGAAGTTGGTAAGAAGTATGTTGCTGGTGAAGATGGATGCAAAGAACAGGGTTATGGGGTTGATCAGGGGTGGCATGGTTCCTCCTTACGCTTTCGCCGGTGCGGACGGAGCCGCGGCAGGTGCTGCCGGCTGGCCTTGCGTTGCTGGTTTTGCTGCTTGCCTGCCTGCCTGCACTGACTTGGCCCACCACATCACCATGGCCACCAGAAAGAAGGCGCTTGGCGCCATGATCATGATGGTCCAGGGTACGAAGGTTTCCGGCAGGATCGTGATGCCGAACAGTGTGCCGAAGCCGAACAACTCACGGACTACTGCTATGCTCATGAGCACTGCCATGTAGCCAAGGCCACTGGTAAGGCCATCCCACCAGGACAGCAGGGGCTTGTTGGCCTGGGCAAAGGCCTCGGCCCGGCCCATGATGATGCAGTTGGTGATGATCAGGCCTACATAGGGGCCAAGCTGTTTTGACACTTCAGGCAGGTAGGCCCGGAGCAGTATGTCTATGATGATCACGTAGAAGGAAATGACCAGAACCTGGATGATCATGCGGACTTTACGGGGTATCAGGTCTTTCATCGCGGAAAGTGTCAAGCTGGAAAATGCGGTGGTAAGGGCTACACCCAAGGTCATTATGGCCGTGTTGCGCAGATTGTTGGTCACGGCCAAGGTTGAACAGATACCCAGTATCTGGATGAAGATGGGATTGTTGGTCCAGAGATTATCCTTGAGGATAGCCATGGTCTTGCTCATTTGCCACCTCCTGCAACTTCTTTGACCCTGGCCAGGGCATCGTTGATGATGAATTCGAAGGATTGACTGGTCCGGCTGGCACCGGTGACCCCATCGGCAAGGCTATTCTCCGTATCGGTGTCCCCTGTGCCTTTTGATTCAGCTCCGACTGCTATGCGGATTTTCTGGTCCGGTACGTTTTCACCTTTGAACTGGTCCAGGAACCAATCTTCTTCTATACGGCCGCCGAGGCCTGGAGTCTCATTCTGGGCAATGATCTGGATGCCCCTGATCCGGGTAGCTTCCGGGTCGGCCGCCAGGATGATGGTTATGGCACCCCACAGACCGGCTCCAGTGTGCTCCACGGCAATGAATTCGGAGCCATCGACCGTGGCACGGTACGCGCGAGGCATACTGCCTTCCACCGGTGTGACCTGCTGCTTGTACTGTATCGCAGCCTGGCTACGGTCTGCCCATGCTATGCCAAGGGCATCCAATACGGCTGCCTGGGATGTAAACTCGCGATTGGCCTCGACCAGATCCTTGGTACCTTCATTGGCCAGGGCCAGACCAAGTACGAAGACGGCGCATACAACAAAAGTGAAGGCCACAACATACAGTATGGAGTCTTTTTTCATTGTGCTGCCTCCTTGGCTACCGCTGATTTTGCAGCGGTAGCCTTGGCCTGATCCGCCTTGCGCTTGGCACTGGCTGTTGCCTGTCTATCAAAGAGGCTGGCAAAGGTGTTGCCTATCAGGATGGCAAAGCTGGTGCCTTCCGGGAACAGGCTGAAGGTACGTATGATCACGATGACGCTGCCTATGAGCAGACCATAGGCCAGCTGTGCCGGCTGTTTCTTGGGGGCCGATACCGGATCGGTGCTCATGAAGATAGCGACGAACAGGAAGCTGCCTGCCAGCAAGGCTTCAAGCGGGAGGGCAGCCGGTATGCCAGCCAGAATGAATATACCCGCGGTGATCGCGCCACCGATGATGGTGGACAGCATGAGGCGCCATTGTGCGGTCTTGGTCACCAGCAGGTAGATGGCAGCAGCGGCGATCAGGATGACACTGGATTCACCTATTGAACCCGGGCGGATGCCGGTGAGAAGCCCAAGCAACGGAACCTGGGCACCGTCACGCAGAGCCGCAAGCGGTGTTACCGTCGATACTGCGTCGATCCTGCCGAAGAGGCTACCCGCGGCAGCACCGAACTTGCCAGGCTCATAGAAAGAGCTGCCGAGTACGCCAGCAAAGGATATGTACACAAAAAGCCTGCCGGCTATTGCAGGATTGAAGATGTTGCGGCCAAAGCCGCCGTATACTTCCTTGGCCATGAACACCGCGAAGCCCACGCCGATGGCTACGATCCACAGTGGAGCCCCGGGAGGCATGGACATGGCGAACAGGGTGGCTGTTACCAGAACGGCTTCGCTTACCTTGCCACCTTTCTTTTTTTCGAACAGATATTCTACCAAGACGCCGACAGCCAGGCTGACTGCCAGCACGGCAAGTACCCGTAGACCGTAGAGCCAGACCGCGAAGGCCGCGATGGGTGCCAGGGCATACAGGACGCGCCGCATGACCGCTTGTTTCTGGAACACGGAGCATCTCCTTCATGAATAGTGAATGTGGTCGGCTTCATTATACGGGAAAAAGCCTATATTACAAGCGAGCAATAAGGATGGTTCTGCTTGGCGGTAGTCAGGGAGGCGGCTTGTCAGAATTGGACAGGCACCGGGTTTTGCGGATGGTGGTTATGGGTTCAACTGACCGGCGATCGGTGGTCCAGACCCACAAGATAGGTTTCAAAGCTGACAGTACGGCAGGCGGTGGGCTTGAAACCCCTGGCTGTGGTGTAAGATTTTTTCATGCGGTCCAGCAGTTCGCGTTCACCACCGCCGACGAAGAGCTTTGCTACAACCTTGCCGCCCGGGCGAAGCATTTCTTCGGCATAGTCAAGTACCGCCTCGACGATGGATTCCGAGCGGTCGGTGTCCAGCCCGCGGTTGCCGCTGGTTGAAGGCGCGGCATCCGACATGACCAGGTCGTAAGGGCCAAGGGCGGCCAACGCCGTCCTGACCGCTGGATCGTAAAGGTCGCCGCGGATGAAGGTGAAATTGGCCGCCCCCGGGCTGATGCCGAGGGCTTGGAGGTCGACTGCGGCAAGAAAGCCCCGTTCACTCAGATGCTTGAGCGTCCAGAGGCTCCAGCTTCCCGGAGCCGCTCCGATGTCCAGAATCCGGGATCCCGGTTTTATGAGGGAGAATTTCTTGTCCAGTTCCATCAATTTGTATACCGACCGGGCCGGATATCCTTCTTTTTTTGCCTTGATGGCCCAGAAATCGGATTTATCGTACGCAGCCATGGATACTCCCTGGTACTGACGCCTTGGGCGCAGGTATTTTGCCGCAGGTCTTTCAATAGCCGACCACCGGTCGTATACTATAACCGGAAGGATATATGGGTTCCAATACCTTTGTGCGCGCAGACATCTGGACCATCGCACAGACCGAGCAAGGCAATGTCGTGCTTGTGAGGCCCAGGGAATCGGATCTCGCCGTGCCCATCTTCATAGGGCAGCTGGAGACCCAGGCCATACTCATAGGCTTGGGGAAAGTCAGCATGCCCAGACCACTGACCCATGACCTCCTGTTGTCACTGTCCGGAAGGCTGGGTGCAGAGCTGATCCGTGTTGAAATCTGCGATCTCCGGGAGAAAACCTTCTTTGCCAGACTGATCCTGTTGCGTGATGGTACGGAGCTCGAAATTGACGCACGCCCTTCGGATGCCATTGCCCTGGCTGTCCGTTGCGAAGCTGAGGTCTTCATAGCCGAGAACATAGTTGAAGAGGCCGGAATACCAGTGGAAATGGTCAGGGATGGCCAGAGCTATGACATCGGAGACGGAGACAGCAGCCACACTGACGATAGCAGGACATCGTTTGACAGTGCCACCGGAGCTTCCAGTGGCCTGGATGCTGGCGGCGCAGAAGGGGAACGCGAAAGACTGAAGCACGAACTTGAAGCAGCCATAGCCGAGGAGGATTACGAACGGGCTGCCCTGATACGAGACAGGCTCAAGCAGCTGTAAATGAACTGCCCCGGTGGATAGCGTCAGAGCACCCGCAAATCCAGTTCCTCCGACAGGCGCCTGAGGGCTTCTATGCCGGCTGATGAATTCCCGTGCTGATCAAGAGCCGGACCAAAGACACCTATTCCCATGCGGTCGCGGACGGAGGCCATGATGCCTCCTCCTACTCCGCTTTTGGCAGGTATGCCAACTTCAACGGCAAATTCACCCGAGCCGTCGTAGAGTCCACAGGTAACCATGAGGCTCTTGATGACCCTGGTTGTCCGGGCAGCCAGTAGACGTACACCGCTGGTTGGGTCTATCCCGTCGGTACAGAGTATGGCACCAATCCTGGCCAGATCCCTGGCATCCACCGAGACCGCGCACTGCCTGAAGTAGACGTCCAGTGTCTCTTCAACCTCACCGGGCAGGATGCCCAGTTCCTTGAGGAACCAGGCAATGGACCTGTTTCGGGCAGCAGTGGCCTTTTCCGAGGTATAGACTTCCTCATCCCGGGTTACATCGTCCCTGCCGATGAGCCGGCCGACAAAGGTCCTGAAACGGGCTCCCTTGTCTTCGGGTGTGCTGCCGGGCATGAGTCCCGACACTACAATGGCTCCGGCATTGATGAAGGGATTGAAGGGTTTTCTGGCAGCGCTGGTCTCCAGGCGGATCATCGAATTGAAGGGGTCGCCGCTTGGCTCCTGTCCGACCCGGGAGAAAACAGCCTCTTCTCCGCATTCGGTAAGCACATATCCCAGGGCCAGCACCTTGGATATGCTCTGCATGGTGAAACGTGTGCCTGCTGCCCCGCTTGAGAACACCTCTCCTTCAGCAGTAACAACGGCAATGCCCAGTAGCGACGGGTCGGCCTTGGCCAGAGCTGGAATATAGCTTGCAACCGTACCAGTGGCAGTGGCTGGCAGGGCTTCCTCGTGGATGTGGTCCAGGACATGTTTCATTTCAGGCCTGGCTTCCTTTCGTAGGAAGGACAGTGGATGCCAGTGGCGGCAAACACCTCGGCACTAGGCATGTTTCTGGTCTTGATACCGAAAACAGTACAGGACCGGGGGTAGGCAGGATCCCAGCTTACCTTGAAGTGTGTGCAGGTCAGGCAGTTCGGGGCTTTCTGGAGAGTCTCTGGCATGGTACTGATTGTACAATTCCGGTGATGTGGGCGCAAGATGCGCATGCCGGCCGGGACCACACCCGGTGGCCTGGATGCCTGAATCTGGCCGGCGCTAGCCATCATCGTGATTTTTCCGTACATTCTTTACCATGACTGTCTTACAACGACTGCGGAGCCCCTTCCGCTACTCCTACTTCAATGCAAGCCTGGTACTGATAGGCATCAATGTGCTTGTGTATGCCCTTGGCACCATGTTCAGGGAGCTTCCCCTGTATCTCGGCATGATGCCCATTGCCATGGTCCGGCTCGGGTGGATCTGGCAACCTTTTACCTACATGTTCGTGCATGGAAGCCTTCAGCATCTTCTGTTCAACATGCTCGGGCTGTTCTTCTTCGGTTCATACGTGGAACGCGAACTGGGAAGCAAGGAATTCCTTCTGTATTACCTTCTTGTAGGAACTCTGGCCGGAATCTTCTCGTTCGGGGCCTACGCTGTGACCGGTGCCTGGGGAGTCCGGCTGGTTGGCGCCTCCGGAGCTGTCTATGCGGTTCTCCTGGCCTTTGCAGTCATCAATCCCCGGGCCAGGATCTACATCTGGGGTCTTGTGCCGGTGCCTGCGGCTGTGCTTGTCGGTGCGTACACGGTCATGGAACTGTGGTCCGAGATATTCAGCTATGGAGGAAACATAGCCCACCTGACGCATCTTGCAGGTTTCGGTTTCGGTGCCCTGTATTTCCCGGTACGGCATAAGGTCAATCCCATACGCCGTCTCATCAGTGGTCATTAGAGGGCTGGCCAGAATGGCAGGGCCACGTCCGGCAGTCTTTCTGTTGCGTACATATCCTGCCCATTCCCATGGCGTCCCCAACCGCAACCAGTTCCGGCAAGCCCTTGCATTCTGCCTTGCAGCCGCTTGGCTGATGCCCCAGGGTGTCTTTGCCCAGGATAGGGATGTCGTGTTGCGTGCTGAGTTGCAGGTTGATCTGGAGCAGCCTCCATCGGTTCTTGCCTTCGAAGGAGTAACCGAACCGGGGTATGTACCTGCCCTGACAGACCAGGCGGCTGCCAACGCGGTTCGCGCCGAGGGCTTGTGGTTGTTCCACGGCATGATCCATGGCTTTGACTACGTATACACCCCAAGCGACAGATCCAGGGCAATCGAGGATCTGTTCGAGATGGAATCCAGGGCTTCCGTACCGGCAGATTTCCAGGCCTTCAGGGTGGCTTCGGTCAGACTTGAAGGCAGGATGCTTATGGCTGAGGTGGAATACCTGGTTCCTGCATCCGAGCGGGCCATTCTTGCTTCCTGGGCCAGCATCTCGTACAGGAGCTCCCAGGGCCGGGGTGAAGCTTCAGCCTGGGACAGGAGTCTGCCCGCGGATTCCGATCTGGAACCTCCGGATTCCGATCTGGAACCTCCGGATTCCGACGCCATGGTTGTGGAGCCTGGCGCTGTGCCTCAGGAGTCAGGTTCTGCAAGCTTTGAGGAAAGCCTGCCGTTCCAGGTGCTTGCCCGGCGGGCAGCCATCATCGATGCCTCCCGTGAAGCCCTGCGCGCGTACCTGCGTGGTCTGGAATTCAACAAGCCCCGGGAAGTCCGGGGCTCGTTTGCCTTTGCGTCCCAGCCCCGGCTTGTCCTGACCGGGGGGCGCTGGGTTGCGACCGTGCGGCTGCGGGTCGGGGTTGACGAGATCACACCCTACGGCGGGTACTGAAGCTGGTTTCAGCACACATTCTTCCGGCCTGAACTCCAGGATGCCTGCCTGCCCTCAGGGTTTCAGGCTTGCCTCGACCGCAGTATGCATCTCTTCAAGGCGGTCCATGAGGGCATCTACTATCGCCTGCTTCCTGTCCTCCCCGAGTCTGGTATCCTTTTTTGCCATTTCGCGGAATTCCGCACAGGCCAGGGGCTCGCTCGTGTCGATTATGATAGTATCCCGGCAGATGAGATCCTCATGCATCTCACCCTCGGGGTTTATGCGCAGGATGTTGCCGTTTATTGACACGAGGCACATGTAGTCGAAGGATTTCAGGTAGGAATCTATTTCCCTGACGCCTCTTTTGGTGGCAGGGTCCCAGGGGCGGTGCCTGGTTCCGGAAGGAAAGACCAGTATCAGTTTTCCGCTGGTCTTCAGTTCTCCAAGGGCCTTCATGGTGGCCCTGTTGATGGCATTGCTCCTGAACATCTCTTCAGCGAGTGCCTTGGGGTCCTTCATTCCCTTTTTCAGTGCATCCACCGATCGACTGGGAT
>JAVEXH010000131.1:0-7440 GCA_034004175.1 Spirochaetia bacterium | reverse complement strand
CTGCGCCAAGGAGCACAATGCGGACATCACCGATCTTCTTGCCGGTAAGCTTGAGGGAGTTGATCAGGCCAGCGAGCGTTACCGTGGCCGTACCCTGGGCGTCGTCGTGCCAGACAGGGATGTCGCAGGCATCGCGCAGGTCGTCCAGGACCTTGAAGCAGTTGGGCTGGCTGATATCCTCAAGGTTAACCGCACCAAAGCTGGGCTGGACCATCTTCACGAAGTCGATGATCTTCTGTGGATCGGGCTTGCCGTCGGGACCGCGGGAATCGATGCACAGGGCGGTAGCATCGACACCGCCAAGGTACTTCATCAGGAAGGCTTTGCCTTCCATCACGCCCAGGCCGCCAGGGGGTGTGCAATTGCCGTCGCCCAGGACCCGGGTGGAATCGGACACCACGGCCACCAGGTTCCCGCGGTTGGACAGAGCGAAGGACGACTCGTTGTCATCCCGGATGGTTGTAGAAATTTTCGAGACCCCCGGGGTGTACCATACGTTGAACCAGTTGAAGCCCCAGAGGCCGCACTTGGGCAGGGTCTGCATTTTGCCCCCGAAGAAGCTGTGCGCATCAAGGGATAGTTTCTTGAGGAACAGGGTCTGGGCCTTGGCTCTCTGATCCGGTGACAGGTCGGCGGGCATGGCCTCGGTGAGATTCTTGAGACTGATGTCGATATTCATGCGGGGACTCCTTTATTTCCATATTGGAAGTAATATGTGTATACAAGCACTATATGCCAGTTTCCGGGAATCCGCCAGTATTTCGATGAGTTTGGGACGACTGGTTGGGGTGGATCTGGATATGCAAGGTCTCCAGGATGGCATGCAGGCAGATTGTGCTGTGATCCTGGACACTATACACACCGTCCAGAAGGGTAAGCTGAGTGCTTTTATCACAATTCTTCCTTCGGAAAAGATGGGCAAGGTGAAGATGACGATTCATTTTGCGCTGGGGATGGACGAAGGCAGACTGTTCTGAAGGTGGTGGGGCGCTTTCGTTTAAACATAAGATGGTATTGAAATCGGGACTCCGCTCACCCGAAAGGGCCTTGTAGAGGCTTTCCCGGGACAGACCGGAATCCAGGGCGACCTGGGACATTCCCTTGGCCCGCGCGAAGTTGCCGAGGGACTTAGTGACGAAAGCATCATACGCACTTGCCATGGTCTTGGGCATGTGATTACCGGGAAAGAACCTTTCTGGCCTCATTCACATCAACGAGATATCCGGAAACATACTTATGGACGATTGAGCCAAGCAAGGTTTGGTATGGCATCCCTTCCCGGGCAGCAAGACGCTTCAATGCCACGATGTCTGCTGAATCCATCCGGATAGACAGAGGACGGCGGCCGCTCCGGGCGGCAGCAATGAGGGCAATACGTTCTGATGCCGGCGCAGGAACGAATTCGTCAAAGGAGTCCTCATATTCCTGCTCTTCTGCATCGAGTTCGATGCCATCGGGATATGACTCGTTAATAGTGTACCTGCCTTTTTTGCCTTGCGGCTCGGGATGATGGTTTTGAGGAACCAATCGCCCCGTTCATCGATCACAATCGGCATGATGTGAGGGTAGTCGCGAATCCTGACAATGACACGCTTTTGCCCGGTTCGTGAAGGATTGTCCTCGGGACCGACGAAGCGACCGGCCGCCAGCTCGGTTGCTACTTCCTCGAAGCTGACATTCATTGTCAATATTATTGACAGGTTGTTGTTCATATATTACCAGTTGATTCAGGTCAAGCAACTGGATCACTATCCGTTACCTGGATTGTACACCATCAAAGAGTCCAGCATTTCAGGATCGCGGAGTTAATTTTAACCTGAAGTTTTTATGTCTATCCATTCCGGTACGCGCGAGGGATCGAAGTGGAAAGCCCAGACGGCGCACCTGGTGAGGCCGCGGCGCAGCCGCGGGCGGAGGCTCCCGGAGGGAGACCCCGCATGCAGTATCAGGCATAGCGCCGCCCGGCTTGGAACGGAGAGCCCGACCCGGCGCGGCAGGGGAACCGGCCACGCCGGGCTCCCCTTGAACAACGCCGGGTCGCGCCCTTGGGGACTATCCCTATTTATACATCGGCCCAAGCGCTTCGCAAGCCCGGTAGTCCGAACCTTCTTCATCCATGCCGAAGGCGTTCCAGTAGCTGGGGCGGTAGACTTGGTCGGGGGCCACGTTGTGCATGCACACGGGGATGCGCAGGATGCTGGACAGGGTGATGAGGTCTGCGCCGACGTGGCCGTAGCAGACGGCGCCGTGGTTGGCTCCCCAGGCGGCCATGACGGAGTAGACGTCCTTGAAGGGGCCTGTGCCGGTGAGGCGGGGGACGAACCAGGTGGTGGGCCAGGTTTCGTTGGTGCGCTTGTCCAGCTTGTCGTGCACCGCGTCGGGGAGGGTGGCCGTTACGCCTTCGGCTATCTGCAGGACCGGGCCGACGCCCTTGACCAGGTTGAGGCGGCTCATGGTGACGGGCATGCCGCCTTCTGTCAGGAAGTCGGACGAGTAGCCGCCGCCGCGGAAGTAGCCGAGGTCGGCGTAGCGCCAGCTGGTGGCGTCCAGGCAGTCGCCGGCTTCCTTGGGAGTGATTTCCCAGTAGGGCTTCATGGCTGGCTTGCCATTGAGCTTCTGCTTGCCGGTGCCGTCCATGGTGGTGGCGCCGGAGTTGATCAGGTGGATGAAGCCGTCTTTGGCCGCGCCTTCGGGCTTCCAGCCGGTGACGCGTTGTACGGCTTCGGGGGACCAGTAGGTGCGCACGTCGGAGAAGATCTGGGAGGTGCCGGTCAGGAGGTGGCCGAAGAGCATGGATACGCCGTTGAGGGCGTCATTCTCGGTGGCCACCATGTAGGGCTGGCGGATGCCGGTCCAGTCGAAGCTGGAGTTGAGGATGGTCTCCATGAAGTCGCCGTTGGGAAAGTGGTCGGTCCAGGCGCGCTGTCCCTGGAAGCCCGCCAGGATGGCGTTGTGGCCCAGGGCTTCTTCAGCCAGGCCTTTGCGCTTGAGGGCGGGGTTGCCAACCATGAGGTCGCGGACGATCATGGCCATCTTCACGCTGGTGGCCCAGGCTTTGTCCTTACGGTCCCGGCTGTGCTGGGCTTCGGGGGCGTTGACGTCCGGGCCTTCGGCGCAGTTGTCCTTTACCCAGGCCAGGGCGTTCCTGAATTCGGCGTCGGAGTAGATCTTCTCTTCAAAGCGACGGACGAGCTCGCTCATGTCCACGAATTCGGTGCGCATGCCCAGGTAGTCCTGGAAGAAGTCGGGGTCCACGATGGAGCCGGCTATGCCCATGGAAACCGCGCCTACGGACAGGTAGCTCTTGCCCTTCATCCAGGCGGCTGCCAGGGCTGCTTTGGCGAAGCGCAGGATCTTGTCCTTTACGTCCGCGGGGATGGTGGCGGTGTCTGAAAGATCCTGCACGTCACGGCCATAGATGCCGAAAGCCGGGAGGCCTTTCTGGCTGTGTGCGGCCAGTACGGCTGCCAGGTAGACTGCTCCCGGGCGGTCGGTGCCGTTGAAGCCCCAGACTGCCTTTATGGTCATGGGGTCCATGTCCATGGTCTCCGAGCCATAACACCAGCAGGGGGTCACGGTCAGGGTCACGGCCACGTCCTGCCGGCTGAACTTGTCCTGACAGGCTGCTGCCTCGGCCACACCGCCGATGGTGGAGTCCGCGATGACGCATTCTACGGGCATGCCGTTGGGGTGTTTGAGGCTGCCGCTGATGAGGGCTGCCGCAGCCTTGGCCATGTCCATGGTCACGGTTTCAAGGGACTCCCGGACGCCGCCCAGGCGGCCGTCGATGGTCGGCCGGATGCCGATCTTTGGCAGGGCCCCGCGGTAACGGTTGACCGGGGGGTTCATCTTCAGGGTCGAAATATCAGCCATGTTCTTTCCTCCGTACAGATTCGATATCGGGATCCGGGCTGAAGCCGGACCCATGAGTTGCATTGATGCCTTGATTTGATGCATTCAGATTGTGCCGTATCAGGGTGGTGGGCAGCCGGATGGTTACGGGTGTGCCACTGTCCTTGGGAGCATCTGGACCGCTGGCATGGCTGCCTGTTTGGCCGATGCGTTCCAGGATAAGCCGGGCTGCGGCTATGCCCATCTCTGCGGCCGGCTGGGCCACTGCATAGCGGCAGGCGGTCATGAAGGGCGAGTAGGGCGTCTCGTCGAAGCTGGCCATGGGAAAGCGTTCAAGGGCTGCCCGGCCTTCCTCAAGCAGGCGCCGCTCCATGCCAAGGTGGACGAGCAGGTTGACCGCAAAGAGGGCCTGGGGCGGGCTGGCTTCGGCCATGATGCTGTCCATGAGGCGGTAGCCATCGGCTATGCCCATGCCGCCGAGGTGTGCATCCGGCTTTCCCAGGCCGGCTTCGGCTATGGCAAGACTGAAGCCCGCCAAGCGTTCCCGGGCAGTGGTGAGGGCCGGGTCGCCGCCGACGAAGCTTATGCGGGTGAAGCCATCGGCCAGCAGGGCCCTGGTGGCTTCCCGGGCGCCGCCTTCGTTGTCTGCCAGCACGGCATCCAGTCTGGCGTTGGCCACCAGGCGGTCCACCAGCACTACCGGAGTGCCGGCTTCGGCTATGACCTGGATGTGCGCGCCATCCTGGGAGGCTGGGACGACGATGATGCCGTCCACCAGCCGCTGGGACAGTACCCGCAGGCGCCTTGCTTCTTCTTCTGCGGAGTTGGACGAGGATGAGATCAGCAGCATGTAGCCGGCCTTGCCCAGTTCCTTCTCCGTGCTCTCGGCCAGTTCCATGAAGAAGTCGTTTGCCAGTTCCGGCGCCAGTATGGCGATGGTGCGGGTAGACCTGGTCTTGAGGCTCCGGGCCACATGGTTGGGGCGGTAGTCCAGGAGCTCGGCGGCAGCCAGCACCCGCGCCCGGGTCCGCGGCGAGACCCGTGGGGTAGATGCCCCCGGGGATTGCCTGAAGTCTGAAGCCACGCCATTTCCGGCCTCACCGCAGTCCGTCCTGGCCTTGAGACCATCGGCCTGTCCGGCATCCAGGTCGTCCGGGCTTGAATCCGCAATCTGGTTGAGCACCCGCGAAACAGTTGCGGTGGAGACCTTGGCAACCCGTGCCACATCGCGCACGGTGGCAGTGGCCCTACTCATACACTGGCACTCCACATCAGGCAGGTCCCAGGAGCAAGGCCAACCCAAGGACGGCGACAAGGGAGGCCAGGGTGTGCAGGGACAGCACTGAGCTGACATAGCTTGCGTCCTCGGGGCGTTTGCGGAACACGGCAATGACGAAGGGCGGGGGCAGGATGAACAGCACCATGACAGCCAGGGAGTTGATGCGCTCCAGTCCCAGTGCGGGCACCACGACAAAGGCCACCAGCGCACCCAGTCCGCCGGCGGCGGCAAGGCGCAGAATGACCGCAGCCAGGACCTTCATGAATCCGGAGCCGCCGCCCTCAACCCCATGGCGCAGGTTGTAGCCCACCACCAGACAGACCAAGGGTGTGGTCAGCGAGCCGATGGCACTCAGGCTGGGATCCAGGAGGCCCCCTTTGGCCCAGGGAAGGGTTATTGCACCAGGAATCAGGGCACCGGGGACTATGGCGGCCGACAGGAGGCCGGCGGCTATGGCTATGATCACCGGAGAGCTGGCAAGGCCGCGGGCCAGGACAAGAGGTCTGACTCTCTGGCTGGCATTGCCTGTTCCCGCACCGACGCCACCAGCGGCTTTGTAAGTTCCGGCAGCCTCGCCGGCCAGCAACTGGGCCATCAATATGGTGAAAACGTAGATTACCTGGCCCAGGTCGGCGGTGGCAAAGGCGCTTACGGCCGCTGTTCCTGTGCGGCTTCCATAGAGGGAAACAAAGAGGGCATAGCCCAGCATACCGGCCTCGAAGCCCTGGAAGAGAAGGGGAGTCGCTGGCTGTGGCAGCCTGGCCAAAGCAGAAAGTGGCAGGGAAACCAGCCCAAGGATTCCGCAGGATACAAATATCACCATCGCCAGGATGAACAAGGATGGCTGCAGGCTCAGCCTGGAAAAGGCCATCAAGAGCAGGGCGGGCAGGGAAACATTGGCTACCAGCCATTTGGCCCCGTCGGCAAAGGCCTGGCTCATGTAGCCTGAGCGGCCCAAGGCTGCCCCCAGTACGATGAGGATGAAAACGGGAAGTAGGTCCGGTATTATGGCGGGCATGGTCTCTCCTGGTCCGTTGTGAACCTGCAATTGGCCTTATACGGGAATGACACCCTTCTTCAGGATGATGTTGCCGTATTTCACGGTCTCGCCGGTCATGACCACCGCGAAGGCCTTGCGTGCCCGCTCGTAGAAGGCAAAGCGCTCCACCCGCTCTATGGCGGGGGTGCCTGGCCAGCGGGCGTCTATGGGTTTGCGGTAGGCCTTCTCCACTTCCAGGTCCAGGGTGTCGCCGGGTACGGGCTGCATCATGGCCACCGGGGTGGCTACGTAGGAGTCCAGGTTGATCAGGGCCAGGATGCCGTCCAGCAGCTGGGGTATGCGCAGGCCGTCGGCCCGGATGACCCTGCTGTTCAAGGAGTCGCCGGTGAAGAAGGCGTCGGCCAGCACTATTTCGTCCCCGTGTCCCATGCGGAACAGGGTGTCCAGGAGTTCGGGGCTGATGACTGGTGAAATGCCTATGAGCATGGTTTGCCTCCATAGCGGGGTTGCCGCAAAACGTCTTTAGTGTCTCTTCAGCCCATCATCCGGTCAGTCCGCCTGCTTGTCAAGGAAAAAATGTAAACGATTACATTTTTTCGGGACTTTTCTGTTTCTCTGCCTTGTTGCGGGCCCGATGTGCCTTGCCTGCCGGGATGCTCCGGCCTATTATGAGGCAGTGCGTTTTCATATCAAACAGATGTTCCGGAGGCCGGTATGATCCTGTGTTGCGGTGAAGCCCTTATAGACATGGTACCCTTTTTCCCCGCGGATGGGGACGGCACGGAAGCCTTCCGTCCCTGCCCGGGCGGCAGCCCCTACAACTCGGCGGTGGCCATCGGCCGTCTTGGCGTGCCGGTGGCCTTCGTGGGCCGCCTGTCCCGTGACTTTTTCGGTCAGCTTCTGGTGGGCCGCCTGGATGCCAACGGTGTGCATACCGACCTGCTGGCCCGGTCCGACCAGCCCACCACACTGGCCTTCGTAAAGCTGGCACCGGGCGAGGAGCCCCAGTATGCCTTCTACACCGAGGGAACCGCCGACCGCTCCATGCTGCCTGCCGACCTGCCTGCCAGATTGCCCAGTGAAGCCCGGTGCATCCTCTTCGGCTCCATATCGATGCTCATGGAGCCCGTGGCTTCCACCATTGAAGCCTTTGTCAGACGCGAGGCCGACTGTCTGGTAGTCTCCTTTGACCCCAATGTCCGCCCTGTCATGATCTCCGACCGTGATGCCTACGTACATCGCATGGAAGGCTGGTTCGCCTCTGCCACGATTGTGAAAATTTCCGGTGCGGATATGGACTATGTCTATC
>JAVEXH010000130.1:0-7443 GCA_034004175.1 Spirochaetia bacterium | reverse complement strand
TGGATGGATGCCAGCACAATCGGATCGACTTCCGGAGCCCAGCGGTCAAGCACAAGGATGTGTGCCGACCAGAAGAAGGCGCTGATGAAGATTATGAAGTCTCCATTTTCCATCGACAGCGTATCTGAAACCGAAAGCAGGAAAAGGCCGGCAAGGGCCAGAACTGCACCAAGCCAGGTACGGCCAGGGGTTTTCTTCCCGAGAAAACAGGCTGCAACCGGAACAAAAACAACATACAAACCTGTAATGAACCCGGCTTTGCCTGCTCCGGTATACTGCATCCCTATCTGCTGCAGGCCCGCAGCGGCCGTCAATACAAAACCTGCCAGAATCGCCGGCCTCAAGGCAGCCTGTGCGGCCGCGGCAGAAGTGCGTCTCAGAAGGATTACCGGTACCAGTGCCAGTGATCCGATTGCAAACCGTGCGCCATTGAAAGCAAAAGGACCAAGGTCATCCATCCCCATGCGCTGGGCTACGAACCCTGATCCCCATATTGCAGCGACGATGAAAAGCAACGCTTCATATTTCAAATTACCTGCTGGTGGTGCATCTGTTGATTGAGACATTCTCCGACAATACAGGGACAGAGCTGACTCTGGCAAGGTATACTTGCTGCATGAAAATCCGCCATATCGGCCGATTGCTTTCATTGGGGGCGGTTAGTGTGTTGTGCATGGGTCTCAGTTCATGCTGGTACGTCAGGCAAGCAAGCTTCTTCCTCCAAGAAAGGCGTCAGGCTGTCCCTGTTGCCCGCATCACTACAAATCCGGAAACTCCTGTCGAAGTCCAGGAATTTCTTGCCCGGGTGGCAGACATCCGACTCTTCTCCCACACAGAACTTGGTTTGTCGGAGACAGACAACTTCACCACTTTCGTACCGATGATCAGGGATCATGTGGCTGTAGTCATTTCTGCCTGTGCAGATGATTCGTTCGAACGGTATCTCTGGTGGTATCCAGTACTCGGTTCCATGCCATACCGTGGATTCTATGTACGGGAGGATGCAGATTTCACTCATGCCCAACTGAGGCGTCAGGGCTACGATGTATTGATGCGCAAGGTCGATGCCTTCAGCTCACTCGGTCTTTTCAAGGATCCTCTCTATTCGTTCATGGTCAATTATGAAACTGGTGAACTGGCAGATCTGATAATCCATGAATCTGCTCATGCAACTCTGTTCCTGAAGGGTAGTAACCAGTTCAATGAGGAGTTTGCCACTTTTGTGGGAAGGAAAGGAGCCGAGCTGCATCTAGCGGCACGGTACGGTGCCGATTCTCAGGAACTTGAATCCTACCGGAAACAGAGACGTGACTCCGAGGTTTTTGCAGGATTCCTCCGTGAAACAGCAATGCGTCTGGAGGCGGTCTATTCAAGGGAGGATCTTGGCAGAGAGGCCAAACTGGAATACAAACACCGGATACTTGCAGAACGGAAAATGGCGTATACTGTGCTTGCCGAAGGCGAGCTGAGCGGGAGCATCTATGCTCATTTCGAGATGGCACTGGTGAACAATGCCTATCTTGACTTGTATCGCCTTTACGAAGAAGATCTTTCCCTTTACCAGGATTATCTTGATGTTGTTGCAAAAGGTGATCTGCGGGATTTCATAGCAAAACTATCGGTCTTGACCAGACACACAAGGAGAGATGACAACTCCATAAAGCAGGCCATGTCAGAAGCAATTTCCGCTTGTTGTCCCTGAAATGCGGAATCACACCGGCAAGTCAGCCGATTCACCGCGGCATATTGCAATTTCAGCGTTTTTCGTTCATTATCCGCATTAAGCGACATATACCAACGTCACAATGAGGATAAAGCCTTGATAAACGTCAGCGAACTTAAATTCGGCTTTGGAGAGCGTGTGCTCTTCAAGGACGTAAGTCTTAAATTCACGCCAGGGAATTGTTACGGCATCATCGGTGCCAATGGTTCCGGTAAATCCACTTTCATCAAAATGCTGTCCGGCGAGATCGAACCGGATGCTGGTCAGATAAGCTACCCGCCACAGCTCCGTATGGCTGTTCTCAAGCAGGATCATTTCGGACATGAGGATGAGCGTCTGATTGATGTAGTCATCCAGGGCTACCCAAGACTGTACGAGATCATGAAGGAGCGTGAGGCAATCTACGCCAAGGAGGATTTCACCGAAGCTGACGGGCTCAGGGCCAGCGAGCTGGAGGGTGATTTTGCCGAAATCGGTGGCTGGGAATCAGAATCCCAGGCTTCGATCCTTATGTCCGGCCTTGGCGTCCCCGAAGGTGACCAGGAAAAGCTGATGAAGGAAGTCTCCGAAAGCCTGAAGGTCCGGGCTCTCCTCGCCCAGGCCCTTTTCGGAAACCCTGATATCCTGCTCCTCGACGAACCCACCAATGGCCTTGATCTTGACAGCATAACCTGGCTGGAAGATTTCCTCATGGATTTTCCGAACATCGTCATCGTGGTATCCCACGACCGTCATTTCCTGAATGCCGTGTGTACCCACACCTGTGACATAGATTTCGGTCATATACGGCAGTACCCGGGAAACTATGACTTCTGGTACAAGATAAGCCGCATGCTCCAGCAGCAGATGAAGGATGAAAAGAAGAAGCGGGACGAAAAGACCAAGGATCTGAAGGAATTCATCCTGCGTTTCTCATCGAATGCTTCGAAAAGCCGTCAGGCTACAAGTCGAAAGAAAGTACTCGAGAAGCTTGAAGTCGGAGACCTCCAGGTTACCAGCCGACGCTTCCCCTGGGTTGGTTTCAAACCGGAAAGGGATCCAGGAAACAATGTACTCCGGATCCAGAACCTGTCCAAGACGGAAGACGGGAAGCCCCTGCTGGCAGGCCTTGACCTGATGATAAACAAAGAAGACAAGATTGCCTTCGTTGGCAAGGAGCATCTGGTCAAGACCGCGTTGTTCAGGATCCTGTCCGGTGAAGACAAGGCATACGATGGGGAGTTTTACTGGGGACAGACCATGTCCGTTTCATATTTTCCCAAGGAAAACGCCCAGCTTTTTGATTCCGATGATTCCATCGTGGAATGGCTCAAACGGTACACCACCAGCGAGGACGAGACCTACATTCGCTCGTTTTTGGGGCGGATGCTCTTTTCAGGTGATGAAGCCCTTAAACCAGTCCGGGTTCTATCGGGTGGTGAGAAGGTCCGTTGCCTGCTGTCCCGGATAATGCTGCAGGCAGGGAACTGCCTGATCCTGGACGAGCCCACCAACCATCTTGATCTGGAAGCCATCACTGCCCTGAACAATGCCCTGATCGATTTCCCGGGAGTCATATTGTTTACCAGCCACGATCATGAGTTCGTCAACTCGATAGCAAACCGCATCATTGAATTCTGTCCCGGAGGGATAATCGACCGCATGATGACTTTTGACGAATATCTCAGGGACGACCAGATCAAGACACTTCGTGATGAGTTCTACCATGGCCATGTGACAGCAGAGATCTGAGGATCCTGTACCCGGATATTCAATACAGGATTATCCGGGTTGTCATGTGCCAAACTGATGGAGCACCTGGTTTCCGAAAAGAACCACATCCTTGACAGGGACGCTGATATGAAGTCCAAACTTCCCTGCTATCCAGTGCATGGTCTTGACACTGTACAGTGCTACATGGGTTTCATCCTGGGCGTAATGCCAGGTGTCAATGGCAACCTCTGGCCTGCGTAGACAGGTCATGATCGCGAGGAATCCTCTTGGTGCCAACAGGTTTTTCATGAAACCGAACTCTTCGGCCGGCCGGTAAAAATGTTCCGCAGTCTCGCAGCAGAGTATGAAGTCGAAGGGACGGTCCAATAACCCTGCTCTGTCCCTCGGCGCAAACAGCGGATCGAAAATCTCGACGGGATATCCCCGCTCGCTCATCAATTCTGCCAGCATGGGATATGGGCCACTGCCGAAATCAAGCCCCCGCGCTAAGCCGGGAATATTGCCGTACAACTCAAGCTGCCTCATAACCGGCACGATAAGACGGTCAAGGAATGCAAGGTAGCCGCTGGTACGCAAGCAGTTGTTGTGCTTGAGATAGCGGGCTGTTTCTTCTGTGACATCAAGGCGGTCCCGGTGTGCCATCTGCAAAAGGTCGCACACTGGACAGAGATGGTAAGCCCTGCCCTGAACTACCGCATCCGGACTGGCAGCCAGCCAGGTACCGCAGAGTCCGCATCTATCTGAACCCATCAACCTGTCCCTCCGCAATCATGAATTCACTATAGTGGGGACAGAGCACGGAGGTAAAGTCTGGAAAGCATACATCGGGAATAGCCAGCTGCAATGAAGAGACGAACGGATAGGTGCTGTATCAAATAGAGGCAACAAGCAGACCCTTGTCATTGCTGATATATCAATTTATGATTATGTATGGTCTATATGCACGGTTCGTTGTCCGCCTCGTATCCAGCCCAAGGAAGCAAGGCCATTGTCCTCCGGGAGCGGGTATACCGGTTTCTCAAGGAACAACTGAATCAGGGCATCCTCAGTCCTGGTTCATTCATGGATCTCAAAGCAATAGGAACTGCCCTGGGGATATCCAGGACGCCGCTGCGGGATGCCCTCATTCGACTCGAGGCAGAAGGATTTGTTACCATCCACTCCCGGCGAGGGGTGATGGTCAACGAGCTTGATCTGGAGGCAGTGCGCAATGCGTATCAGCTTGTGGGAGCGCTGGAAACCGCTGCAATCATGGAATGTGGTCCACTCATGAACGATCGTGATTTTGCTGTCATGGAAGCTCTGAATGGTGGCATGGGAGACGCCCTTGCGCAGGATGATTTCAACGCATATTACGAGCAGAACCTGGCCTTCCATTGCACCTATATCGATAAAAGTGCCAATTCTGAGCTCAGGAACCTCATCTCCATGCACCGGGAGCGATTGTATGATTTCCCGCGCAGGCAGGCCTATCTCAAAGCCTGGGAACTGAACGGTGTCATCGAGCATGCAGAACTACTCAGGCGTATGAGGCAGGGCGATTTTGTCTCTGCCGCAACCTATTCCCGTGAAGTACACTGGTCCTTCGCCATGCAGGAAAAATTCGTAAACGAGTATTATTTTGCACGAATATCGGACAACGAGCCGGAAATCACCCAGGGGGGCTCATAATGACCAACCGAATTGAACGACTCAGGCATGAAAGTTTCGCAGCAAGGCCACGTGTATCCGCCGAACGTGCAGTAATCATGACAGATTCCTATCGCAGACACGAGGGCTCTGTTCCCGTGCCTGTCTTGCGGGCTCTGTCGTTCAAGGAAGTATGCGAACGTAAAACCATTTACATTGGTACCGACGACCTCATTGTGGGTGAACGGGGGCCTTGCCCCAAAGCTACCCCAACCTATCCTGAATTGACCTGTCACAGTGTCGAAGACTTGAAGATACTTCGTAGCCGACCTATGACCAGTTATGAAGTCAGTGATGAAGTCATCGAGGTGTATGAAAAAGAAGTCATTCCTTACTGGCGTGGCAGGTCGCTACGCGATATAGCTTTTGCAGAGTTACCGGAACAATGGTCGGCCATGTATAAAAACGGAATTTTCACAGAGTTCATGGAACAGCGGGCTCCGGGACATACTTCACTGGATGGTTTGTTGTACCACAAGGGTCTCAGAACCATCAAGAAAGAAATCGGCTTAATCCTTGCCTCCCTCAGTCATGAAGATCCTGGCTTTGCAAAAAAGAAAACAGAGCTACAGGCTATGGGAATAGCCTGTGATGCCGCCATCCAGTTTTCACAGCGTCATGCGGAACTGGCAGAACAGATGGCCAATGAATGTGCGGATGGGGACAGAGCTACAGAACTGCGTCTCATCGCACATACCTGTCACAGGGTGCCGGCAGAAGCGCCTGAAACCTTCATGGAGGCCGTACAGGCCTACTGGTTTGTTCATCTGGGCACCATCACCGAACTGAATGGCTGGGACGCCATGAGTCCAGGTCATTTTGACCAGCATCTGGAGCCTTTTTATCAACGGGATCTGGCAGAAGGCCGGCTGACCCGCGAACAGGCAAAAGAGATACTTTCGGCCTTCTGGATCAAGGTGAACAACACCCCCGCACCTCCCAAAGTAGGAGTCACCGCTGCCGAATCCGGAACGTACAACGATTTTACTAATATAGATCTTGGAGGTTTGCGCACCGACGGCACCGATGGCTCTGGAGAGGTGACTACCCTCATCCTGGAGGTCCTGGACGAGCTGAGGCTGCTTCAGCCTCAGGCCAATCTGCAGGTTTCAAGCCGGACTCCTGACAGCGTGCTGGAAGCCGCCTGCAGGGTAGCCAGGGAAGGGGCTGGTTACCCTTCCCTGTTCAACGCCGACGAGATAGTACTTGCCCAGGTGGGCATGGGCAAGAGCATTGCCGATGCCAGGGAAGGCGGCACCAGCGGCTGTGTGGAAACTGGCTGTTTCGGCAAGGAAGCCTATATCCTTCATGGCTATCTGAATGGCCCCAAACTTCTGACGCTTGCCCTGAATGACGGGATCGATCCACAGAGCGGAGAGCGTCTTGGTCCGCCTACCGGCGAACCGGCATCCTTTTCCAGCTTCGAGGAGGTCTATCGGGCCTGGGAGCGTCAACTTGGCAATGCGGTAGACTGCAAACTCGAAGTGGATGATCAACTGGCAGAGATGTACGGTACACTGATGCCTGCTCCCTTCCTGTCACTGTACATCGCAGACTGCGTGAATAATGCCAAAGATTATTATTCGGGTGGGGCACGGTATAATACTGATTACATACAATGCACAGGCCTCGGGACTCTTGCTGATTCTTTCTCTGTGATCCGGAGTCTGGTTTTTGAGCAAGCCAGGACCTCCATGCCCGAGCTGGTTTCTGCCCTGGCATCCGACTGGAATGGCTACGACTATCTGTATGCCCTTGCAAAAAACAAGGTTCCATTGTTCGGCAACGACGACAAATCAGTGGATGCACTGGCGGTACGGGTCTTCAACAGCTTCACGGAAGTCCTGGAAGGCCGTAAATCCTGGAGGGGTGGACACTACCACGCAGATTTCCTGTCCACTACCTGCCATGTCTATTTTGGCGGGAAAACAGCTGCCACTCCGGATGGCAGAAAAGCCGGTCAGCCCTTGTCAGATGGCACCAGCCCAAGCCATGGCGCGGACCGTAGTGGACCGACAGCGGTGATGAACAGCCTTGCCAGACTCGATCAGGCCCGTAGCGGTGGAACCCTGCTCAACCAGAGGTTCACACCAGGAGCCCTGGCTGGTGAACAAGGGGCCAGGAAACTGGCTACTCTTGTCCGTGGGTATTTCAATCAGGGTGGCCATCATGTGCAGTTCAACGTAGTGGATGCAAAGACCCTGCAGGCTGCTAAAGCCCACCCCGAGAATTACCGGAACCTTCTGGTACGGGTAGCAGGGTACTCCGACTATTTCGTTGATCTGGACGAGCGGCATCAGGATGAAATCATAGCCCGA